>JAYUHI010000469.1:0-3314 GCA_043767095.1 Bacteroidota bacterium | reverse complement strand
TTTTTTGACAATGATTTTCCACTGAGGTCAGTCATGTGGGTAATCACCAGGGGCTGAACTTTTTCAAAAAGAATTAGAACCTTTTCCTGTGTTGGATTGGGATAAACATAGAATGAGTCACCCATTCCGTTCTCTCCAATGCCTACCACGACTATTTCTGTGCATGCCGACACATCGGTGCAACTATTCTCGGTTACCCGAACAGCGTAACTGCCGGTGGCATTGGCCGTAAAACTCTTGCCTGTTTCGTTGGCAATCGGTTGATTAGCATTAAGGCAGTCGAGCCATTGATAGCTCGCCCCCGATGCAGCAGCGGTTAGGGTCAACCCAGTTTGTGTAATGTCAGTGTTTACTGTGGTTACACTCAAGGTTAGATTAACGGTGGAGTCGCATCCGGCTTTCGATTGGAATACCTCTGAATACAGCCCTGCTGTTGTGAGGGTTTGCGTTCCCAACAGGTAATTGTTTCCTGAACAAATGGTCGCTGAAACCGGTGTGGTGTACGTAGGCTTTACAGTCAGCGTAAGGTTGACGGTTGAATCACATCCGGCTTTGGATTGGAATAATTCAGAATACATTCCGGCAGTCGTGAGTGTTTGGGTTCCGAAAACATAATTTTTTCCCTGGCAAATACTTCGCGAAGCTGATTGAGTGAAAACAGGATTGACGATCAGCGTAAGCGAAACGGTGGAGTCGCAGCCGGCTTGCGATTGAAAAACTTGCGAATAATCTCCAGCCGATGTCAATGTTTGAGTCCCGAAAACATATTGTTGTCCGTTACAGATTTTTTTTGTGGCGGATGTATTAAATACGATATCTACCGAAAGCTCAACATCCAGGAAGTCCGGGCATTGGCCCTGGGTTTGGTAGCGCACCACATAATTGCCGAGCGTACTGGCTGATAAATCAATTTCACCGGTTGCACTATTTATGGAAAGACCGCCAGGCGTGCTGCTGAAAACACCACCGCTGGCTCCCGTTATAGTTGGTGTGGGATCGACCCCATCCTGGCAATACGTGGCAGCACTGTAATTGAACGAAGGATCTTCAAACGGCACAGTTGTTACTGTTACCGAAGAGCAGGAACCTGGTGTTACGCAGCCACCTTCGCCCCGCACAAAGTAGGTTGTAGTGGCTGATGGGGAAACGTTGAAGCTGCCGGTTGTATTGGAAGTAACGGCAGTCCCTCCGCAACTGCCAGAATACAAATGCCAGGCTGTAGCGTTGTTGAGAGATCCGTTAACCGTAAGAGTTGCATTGCCATTTTCGCATACTGAATTGGGCGCGGCTATGAATGAAGTTATGGATGGATTGGTGCATGGCTGAGTATACGTAATAGAAAGTTTTGGGCGATCGGCTGTAACCCCTTCGCGACTTACAAAACGCTTAGCAGTATGAGCAATAGCCTCATTCCCAATAACAATCAACCCGAAATTTGCGGACGGGTTGTCTAACCAGCTTTGAACATTGGCTGTCAGGGCTGTGGATGCCCATGAATAGTTTCCAGGGCTGTTTACCGATGTGGATGCGGATGGTGTTGAAGTAAAATCGCCACCCGGTGTAGTCCAGAATGTCGAAGAGAAAAACCGGTGAAGCCAGGTAGCATCATTGATTTGGGCTGTGGTGCCCCGTCCCACAGAGGCCAGGGCGTTTGAATTTCCTTCACCCCAGTCGGCAGTGACCGTATGCATTGAAACATTTTGAAGTCCCGAAGTAGTCTTGTCCATTCTCATAGTTAATGTTGCGGCCGTGATGATTGCTCCTGCAGGCACGATCGCAGCCACATCAAATTTTATTAATGCTCTCCGAATTTTATTTGAACCATTTGTACTGGTTTTACCGGCAAAAAGGTTGGTACCTTTTCCATTGGAGAGACTACCGGTTGCGTCTTCATACAACGTATTATCCTTAACCGGATTGATAACCACTGTATTTTGCGATACAGCAGGAGAAGCCAAAAGGGTTAAACCAAGCAGGCATAAAAGATGAGTGCTATTTATATAACAGGGTGCCACTATTAATCTTTTAGTAGGTTCAGGGTCAACCTATACAAAGATTAAAAAATTTAAAGCAAGGAGCTAACCCATAATTTGGGAGGGTGCATGGCAGTTTTGCGGAAACGCAAGACCCAACAGGTCTCGCATTCTATCGATAAGGAGACCTGTTAGGTCTTTCAACAGCCTTCGGCCAGTAGCTTTAATGGTTACGGTTCAAAGTCAAATTAACCCTTAGACTCCTTCTTGGCGCGCTTTTCCGCACGTTTCTCCATCATGGTTTTCTTGGGGGCTTTTTTGTCCTCTTTCTTTTTGTCTTGTCCTTTTGACATAGCGGTAGTGTTTTATGGATGTGAAATTATAATGGTTTTTTGGAAGTGCCAAGTTTCGGCAGGCTCAACTTTTGGTAAGTTCAAGTTTCGGCAGGCTCAACTTTCGGCAAGCACTTATCTTTGGCATGTACTTAATTAATTATCAAGAATTTTGTAGCACATGGATCTCAAAAACCAAATCCTGAAGGAACACTCAAAAGCCAACTGCCGCCTTATTTCAAAATACATCGGCAACAACAAAAAGCGTTTTGCCGGTTTGATTTCGGTTTACCTGGCCGGCCCTTATCGTGTAACACAGCGGGCGGCCTGGCCGATTTCATATTGTGTGGAGGAGCACCCTGATTTAATCGTGCCTCACCTTAAAAAAATGATCGACTTCCTGAAGAAGCCCGGCATTCACGTGGCCGTGAAGCGCAATACAATTCGCCTGCTGCAATTCATCAGCATACCGAAAAAATTACAGGGACAGGTTGCGGAGATTTGCTTCAGCTTCCTGCAAGATAAAAAGGAGACTGTAGCCGTGAAAGCATTTTCGCTTACGGTGCTGGGCAACCTCGCGAAGATAGAGCCTGAATTAGCCAGTGAACTCCGGATTATTATTGAGGACCAATTGCCTTATGCCACTGCCGGGTTCAGGGCGGGGGCGAGGAGGGTGATGAAGGGGATGGGAGTATAACACGAACATTATTTGGGCGCGACATGAATTTGTATCCATGGGATTTATGACACTGCATTATCAACCAATTTTAATGAGTCAATAAATTTTTTAAATGCCGCATTGTGCTGAGCAGAGCCAATGATGTCTTGCTTTCTTCTCCAGTTCTGTAAAATTGCTTCGTATATCCTGATGCTGGTCGGACTGTTTTTGTTCTTAGTTGGAATGGCATGAATATTCTGCCTTCTAAGTTCTCTATTGAGGGAGGAAACGCAGTTTCTTGTATCTGCTTTATGATTATTGTTGTAGTACAATGGAAGCAGCCAACATTCA
>JAYUHI010000468.1:0-3315 GCA_043767095.1 Bacteroidota bacterium | reverse complement strand
ATGCCGTTGCAACGGCTGATGCCCGGAATGTTCATCGACCAGCCGCCTTCCTGTTTTGCAATCAGCAAATCGTTGTTGAGCCACGTAGTGCCACCGTCATAGGACCGGTCGAAATAAATATTTCCCTGATTGGCCCATGCCACAAACACGCGGCCCGAATTATCAACTGCGGGCACGGCACCTTCAGTAGTGTTGTCGTCATCAACGCAATCGCCTGGGTTTTGATTTATCTGAACTGGCTTCGACCATTTTTTGCCGGCATTGGTTGACTTGCTGAACAAAATATTGGAATGACAATTTGGATCTTTCAATCCATACTTGTCAAACTGGGTCCATGTTGTATATAGATGTTGCTTGCGCGGATGCACGGCCGGCCATTCTTTGTCCTGATCTTTGGGCGGATTGTTTCCAATGGAAGCTCCTACACTCCACGTCTTTCCTCCATCTTTGGATTTCTGGCAAACAATACGGTCGAGCCACTCATCGCTGCTCCTTCCCTGCTTGCTCGGATCGGCCAGGTGGAAAAAATAAAAATCCCCTTTCGAATCGGACACCACAGCCGGATCGCCAAACACGCCATAGGGTGATTCCAATTTTGTCTCGCTCCAGGTCGCTCCACCATCTTTGGTATAGATAGCCCGATCCAACACTACACCTGCCAAAATATTTTTGGTGTTCTTTTTATTGATGGCAATGCTTGGCTCTACCGGTGGGTAAACGCCATCCACTTGTTCGGCCAATTTTATATTCTTGAACTGAGCGAAAGATGAAAGGTGGGCTGCGATTAGCAGAATGAGTATACTTAAAAACTTCATAGAACTTTACGATAATATTTTAGGCTAAGGTACTTTAAAAAATTTTGGATTGTAGAAATTATTAACTCTGTGATGCTCAGTGTGTATTTTCTTTGTGATCTCAGTGGTGGCCGCTCAATTTTACCACAGAGAAACACAGAGGTTACACAGAGAAACACAGAGGTTACACAGAAAACCACCAGGCGGAGGGATTGCTTCTCGCTCAAGAAAGTAAATACTTATGCATAGAAATTGACAATCAAATATCCATTACTAAAACTTTACACCCACACCCACTTTAACTTGAAGCACACTAAAAGGAATAAACTCAAACGCATATCCATCATTTTGTTGCTGGCGTATGGGGATAGAAGGATTTTCTATCCGTTGCCATTGGTAGCCCAAGTCAATAAAGTTTATAGGTATGGCCAAATCGAAAAAAAAATTCTTCCCGGCAAAATAACGGATTTGAGGAACGAGGTTTATGGATGCCACTAAAGAGGAATCATCCCTGTCGAACGAGGAGATGAATTGGGTGATTGTCTTGGTTTTGAGAAACCTCACCGAGGAGCCTAAGCCCAGCAAGGGAACAAACCTTGACTTACGTTTGGTCAAAGACCATATAAACTGATAGCCAAGGCCAATGTCAACATTCTTGTGCAAATCGGAACCTTGAAAGGTTGGGTTTGTGTTGGGGTCGCGCTCTTTATTGAAAATAAATTTGCTCACTTCAAATTCATGAAAGTTGTTTCGTTTGGTAGCAAGGATGATGGCTGGAGCAAAGCCCTCCATCGAATAAATGGTGGGATTAAAATCAAGGGTTAAACTACTGTTGACTTTTGCGGCAATCTTAAAGGTGTTGTAAGATTTTTGAGTTTCATCCTGGCCATTTACCGAAAAGGAGAACAGTGGGAGGAGCAGCGGACTTAAAAGATACTTGTAGTTCATAGAAATAAATTTTGGTGAAAATTCTACCTCTACTTAACTGCTCACCTACTTTTTAATTGTCCCCAACTTCGTATTTAGTTTTTCTCCTCCCCCAATCTCAACTACCGAAGACCCGTACACTTTGATGGTTGACTTTATAAAATCTTCTTCATTGGCTTTATAAATATTATCAACATACTTCTGTGGGTTGCGGTCTATGTAAGGAAACCACGTGCTGTGGATTTGCACCATAATGCGATGGCCTTTCTTAAAGGTGTGCAAAATATCCTGCAGCGTTACATTCACATCGGTAGCCAGGCCAGGTGCAAAGGGCTCAGGCTTTTCAAAACTGTTGCGAAACCTGCCACGAAACACTTCGTGCCGCACCAACTGTTGATACCCACCCATCACAATATTTTTGGCATTGTGCTCATAGTTGGGATGATTGTCGGGATAAACATCAATCAGCTTCACAATAAAATCTGCATCGGTGCCCGTCATCGAAACTTTTAATCTCGCCAATATTTCTCCGGCCAGCACAACATCATCAGCCAACACATCCGTCTCGAATGTGATCACATCCGGCCTGCTTGCTGCCTCGCGCTGATCGTCACTCATAAATTTCCGTGGTGTAAAAGTCAATCCCTCCGTTTGCGAGGTGTAGGGAACGGGCTTGGCAGGGTCGCTCAAATATTCAAACGCTGTTTCTTTAGGAGTGGGCTGGTTCACATAAAGTTTTCCGTGCTCCCCGAAGTAAAGTTTTAGCGGTGCATATTCTTTGGGAGGCCACACACCAAATTTCTTCCACTCTTTCTTTCCGGTGTCGAACATATACGCTTCTGGCAAATTGGGCTGCCCCTCTCCTTTCAAAAACCAGGCAAAAAAATTTCTTTCAATTTCGCGCTGATAAAAAGTAGAAATGCTGTCGCCAAAATAAATATGATTGTGTGTGGATTTTCCCTGCTCATTGGCCCAATCGCCATGGCCCCACGGCCCCATCACCAAGGTATTGTAAGCGCCCGGGCTGGTTGCTTCAATTGTTTTATAAATATTGAGCGGCCCGTATAAATCTTCGGCATCAAACCATCCGCCCACCGTCATCACGGCATGCTTCACATTTTTGAGATGTGGCAACAGGTTTCTCTTTTGCCAGAAGTCGTCATAGTTTGGATGATCCACAATCTGTTGCCAGAAAAAATTATCGTGGTGATATTTTTCGGTAACATTTTTTAATGGCCCCTGGCTCAGATGAAAATCATATCCATCTTTTGGATCGCTGCCATAAAACCTACCGATCTTATCCATAAACCAATCCTCTTTTGTTTGTCCGTTCTTTTGATATCCAAACACCGCAAAGGCGGCTGTGTAGCTTTGCAAGTAAGCGCCCATGTGATGGAAGTCGTCAAAAAAGAAATCGGAGATGGGCGCTTGTGGTGACGATGCTTTCAGTGCCGGGTGTGCATCGGGTATGGCTGCCGCAGTATAAAAGCCGGGATAAGAAATTCCAAACATGCCCACGTTGCCATTGTTGCTTTTTAAATTCTTTATCATCCAATCGATGGTGTCCCACGTATCCGAACTTTCATCAATGGCC
>JAYUHI010000467.1:0-7850 GCA_043767095.1 Bacteroidota bacterium | reverse complement strand
ACTAATCGCGCGCCGTCATCGAGCCGCTCGCTTATTGCGCGCAATTCGACGCGGCGGCCGACAAACTCGTCGCGCTCAACGGCCAGCGGAGTCCTATGTTTGTAGAGGGTGAATCTATAATGCTGAACGACCCCGGAGGGGTCGAATGTTAGAGTGCGACAATTTGAAATGCACCCATCCTTTGCGAGCTTTCCGGTTAAAAATCTAAAAGAGAATTCCATCTCTAAGCCGGGTTGGGCTGATTTTTCTTCGCCCGCCAGCGCACAGTTTCGCCCGATGCCGGACTACTCCATACTCGTTGATCTTTGAATCCAGAATGATTTAAGCCCTTTTAAGCTGGACTGATTGTTGGAAAGTCGCGGTTAACTAAGTTGATAAAAAAAAGCATCTGTGAAGTTGGGTAAGAAGAATTAACCGCTGGTTACGGGGAGTTACCAATCCATCAAGGCTGCAATGGGCAACCCGGTTGATTCTTTGAGAAGCGAATAGACAACCTATCTTTTGAAATAAGCAAGAAATCATAGCCCTATTTTTATGCTACGCAACTACATAAAATCTTCCCTACGCAATATCATCCGGCACAAAGGCTACACCTTTATTAACATCAGCGGCCTTACGGTGGGCATGGCCACCAGCATATTTATTTTTTTGTGGGTGATGGATGAACTGAGCTTCGATAAATTCCATGTAAACAAAGACCGGATTTACCGGGCTATGAAAAACGCCACATACAGCGATGGCAAAATTGAAACGACCTGGTCTACGCCCATGCGTTTAGCAGATGTTATGCTGGCGGAAGTTCCGGAAATAGACCAAACCATGCGGGCAACCTACGGACAGAACTTCCTGATCCGGTTTGGCGAAAAAGCGATATATGAAGAGGGCCTTTATGCCGACTCTACTTTGTTCAGCATTTTTACTTTCCCAATTATTGCGGGCGATGCAAACAATCCCTTGCCCGATATTAAATCGGTTGCCATATCACAAAAGCTGGCCATCAAATTTTTCGAAGATGAAAATCCGATCGGTCAGGTATTGCGCGTGGCTCAGAAGTATGATTTGAAAGTGACTGCCGTATTTGCTAATGTACCTGAAAACTCAACCCTACAATTTGATTTTGCCATCCCCTTTGAAGTATGGGAGAAAGAAAATTCGTGGGCCGAAAACTGGGGGAATAACGGCATGCAAACTTTTGTCAGCATCAAGCCCGGCACCAGTCCTGAAGCAGTGAATGAGAAAATTGATAGCCTGATATGGAAGCATTGCAATGGCTGTGGAAATGTTGCCTACCTATTTCCTTACACTAAAATGCGCCTGAAGGCAGAGTTTGAAAACGGCAAGAGCACAGGGGGGCGCATTGATTATGTTATCTCCTTTGGTATGGTGGCCATCATCATACTTAGTATCGCCTGCATAAACTTTATGAACCTGGCTACGGCACGCGCATCCACCCGCAGCCGTGAGGTGGGTATAAGAAAAGTTATTGGCGCGCAGAGGAGAGGGCTTATCACTCAATTTATGGGTGAGTCTCTCATGCTTTCATTCACGGCTTTAATCTTTGCTTTGGGCTTGGTTCAAATCATGCTTCCTGTTTTTAACTCTCTCACCAATAAAACCATTCATGTTCCTTTTCAAGACACCACTTTCATGCTGGGGCTGTTGGCTATCGCTTTGTTTTGCGGGATTACTTCCGGAAGCTACCCTGCATTTTTCCTTTCCTCATTCAAACCCGCTTCTGTTTTGAAAGGTGTTTCCAATGCTGCCTTGTCGGGTGGGGGGTTGCGTAAGACCCTGGTTGTGATTCAGTTTGTAGTTTCGGTGGTGTTAATTGTGGGCAGCATTGTAGTCTATAGTCAAATCACATACATCCGAGATAAAAATCTGGGCTTCGAAAAAGAGAATGTGATCATCCTCAACCAATTTGAAGGGGTTTACAAAAACCAGGAGGCCTTCAAGAACGAGCTGTTGCAACATCCGCAAATTAAAAATGTGGGCATTGGCGGGCACAACCCCTTCGGTGTGTATAACTCCACCAACGACCCCGTATGGCCGGGTAAGCCCGATGGGTTCTCAGTTACCTTTAGGGTCATTCAATGCGACCAGGGGTTCATTCCAACATTAAACATGAAAATATTGGAAGGCGGAAATTTTTCAGACAATTATAAACAAGACTCCGCCAACTACATTATCAATGAAAAGGCCATGGAGGTTATGGGCCTCACTCCTGACAATGTTATTGGTACCAGCCTGGAAATGTGGAGCGGAAAGGGAAAGATAATCGGGCTGGCGAACGATTTCAATAACCAAAACCTGCACGAACAAATAGAGCCGTTGATTTTTGTTTATGGGCCGCGTCAAACTTGGCGGATTTTTGTGAAGATAGAAGGCTACGTGACTGATGCGATCGCTCATATTAAAAAGACCCACATGAAATTTGATCCTGATTACCCATTTGAATTTTTATTTCTGGATGAAGAGTTCAACAAAGAATACCGCAGCGAAGAAGTACTGGGGAAACTGTGTTTGAGTTTTACTTTAGTGGCCGTGCTCATTTCGTGTTTAGGTTTGTTTGGTCTCGCTTCTTTCACCGCAGAACGCAGGCAGAAAGAATTGGGTGTGCGTAAAATATTGGGCGCTACCATGGCCCAACTCGTAATCATGTTGTGCAGCGACTTTGCCAAGTTGGTTGTGATTGGATTGGTTATCGGATGCCCGGTGGCCTGGTATTTGGCTTCCGAATATCTGTCCGGGTTTGCTTTCCACGCTGAACTTGGTTTCTGGATTTTTGGTGCGACTGCCCTTGGAACTTTATCGATTGCTTTGATTACCGTGGCGTATCAGGCTGCGAGAGCATCGTTAGCTAATCCGGTGGAGTCGTTGAGAAGTGAATAAATACTCTCATGTCTGGATATTTGAATAATTTCGTTATGCGAGGTTTCTACGATCAAGCAACTTGTGGTGAACCGAAATCAGGTAGTTGATAGTTTTGTTCCTTAATTGAAATACGCCCGACTTGTCGTACGATAAGGTTATAAATATTGTCCGTATCTTTGGCCTCCTATGCGCCCATTTCTTTTTGCTGCATTTATTTCTTGCCTGCCCATGAACCTCTGTTTTGCCCGGCAGACTGCTTCAGGCGACACCGTTAGTACCGTTCGGGAAGATTCAATTACACTGCCAAAAGACTCATTACATAATGAACTTTACCTCGTTACCCCGCAGTATGAATACATTCCTGGAGATGAAACCCCGGAGCTAATTTCTGCCCGGCTTGTGTGCATAGAAAAAACCATCCCATTAAAAAACAATAAAACCGTTCAGGCTTTTATTCAGTACTTCACCGTTCGCGACCGGGAATATTCGAAAGCTATGCTGCGGAAAAAAGATTTGTACTTCCCCATTTTTGAAAAATACCTCGCCCAATACAATCTGCCCGATGAGTTAAAATATTTATCCATCATTGAATCGGGGTTAAACCCGCGGGCGGTGAGTCGCGCCAAAGCAGTGGGCTTGTGGCAGTTTATGCATTACACTGGCAAGCATTATGGTTTAACCAACGACTGGTATTGGGACGACCGGATGGATCCCGAAAAATCTACTGAAGCGGCCTGCAGACTCTTAGCTGACCTGTATAAGATTTTTAAGAATTGGGAATTGGCCCTGGCGGCTTACAACTCCGGCCCGGGCACCGTGTTGCGCGCTAATAAAAAGTCTGGGTATAAAAATGATTTTTGGGAAGTGTATCCCTACCTGCCTCGCGAAACCCGCTCGTATGTTCCGCAATTTGTGGCTATTGTTTACACGATGAAATATGCCGAAGAGCACAATCTGTTCGAACCGTTTGGTGAAAAGTTTCCGCCAACGGATACTCTCCAGGTAAAATCTTTTTTAAACATTGAAACCCTGGCCAAACTCACCGGCACTTGTTTGGAAGAAATGCATTTTCTAAATCCTGCATTAAAAACCAATGCCATCCCGGCCAACGGAAAAATACATACTCTGAAAATGCCTGGGATTGCCAAAAAAGTTTTGTTGCACGATTATAAAACTATCCTTGACTCGGCAACCAAAAGCGGTAGAAGTGATTTCGAAAAACTGGCCGCTTCACAATCCGATGCCGGAAAAGAGTTGTTGCAATACCTGGTAAAACCAGGAGACGGCCTCGGGGTTATTGCCAGCCGCTATGGAGTGAAGCAGGAGGATTTAAAAAAGTGGAATAATCTTTCCTCTGGAGTAATTCATCCTGGCCAGCGGCTCAAAGTCTGGGTAAAGCAAACTTCGGCAAAGCCAATTCAAAGCCAAACCATCCCTCCTGATGTTTATGTGGTACAAGCAGGAGATTCATTGTGGAACATTTCTCAAAAGTTTGGTGGACTTACCATCGAAAAAATCAAACAATTGAACAGCCTGCCCGATAACAAGATTAAGCCTGGGCAAAAACTGGTGCTCCGGTAATTTTTTTATACCAGTTATGTCTTTCACATCTCAAGTGCGTTCATTCTTTTCTTTATTTAAAGAAGCAGTTGTAGGGTCCGAACAAAATTTTACCGAGGGCAGTATTAATCGAGCCATTTTTCTGTTGTCCATCCCCATGATTTTAGAAATGGGTATGGAATCTTTGCTGGCTGTGGTCGATATATTTTTTGTAAGCCTCCTCAACAGCAACGATGCAGTTACTGCAGTAGGACTGACCGAATCTGTCATGGCTTTAGTCTATTCCATTGCTATGGGATTTGGCATGGCCGCAACCGCTATGGTGGCCAGGCGTGTGGGCGAGAAAAATGAAGAAGGGGCTGCAGTTGCCGCTGTCAATGTGCTCTACATAGGTTTGGTTATTTCTGTTCTCATCAGTTTCGTGGGTATCTTTTTTTATAAGGACATCCTGCAACTGATGGGAGCCAGCGAAGCTATAATTGCCGTTGGGTCGGGCTACACCCAATGGATGCTGGTGGGAAATCTTTCCATCGTAGCTCTTTTTTTGATCAACGCAATTTTCAGAGGGGCGGGCAATGCAGCCATTGCCATGCACTCGTTGTGGATAGCCAACATCCTGAACATGATACTCGATCCGATTTTTATTTTCGGATGGGGCCCTGTACCTGCGATGGGTGTGGAAGGCGCGGCCATTGCCACCAACATTGGCCGTGGTGCAGGGGTTTTATATCAGCTTTATTATCTCACCGGCACCAGGGGCGTTGTTAAAATCCATAAACAAAATATTCATGTTGATTGGTCGGTGATGGTGAGCTTGTTGAAAGTGGCGGCCGGAAGCATTGGGCAGTTTTTGATTTCCACCCTTAGCTGGCTGTTCCTGGCCCGCATCATTATTACGTTTGGAAGTTCAGTCTATGCAGGCTATCAGATCGCCATTCGGGTAATCATCTTCACCATTTTGCCCTCGTGGGGGATGGCCAACGCTGCCGCCACGCTTGTAGGTCAAAACCTGGGGGCCAATCAGCCCGATCGCGCAGAGAAATCAGTTTGGATGGCGGGCAAACTCAACATGATTTTTTTAGGATTCATATCGATCATATTCTTTTTTGTCTCTATACCTATCATGAAGATATTCTCGCAGGATGCGGAAGTGATCCGGCATGGCGCGCAATGCCTGCAGATCATTGCTTTCGGTTACGTGTTTTATGGTTACGGCATGGTGATCGTTCAGTCATTCAATGGGGCGGGCGACAGTCGTACGCCAACAATCATCAATTTGTTTGCTTACTGGTTTTTCCAAATTCCATTGGCTTATGTACTCGCCATGAAATTAGACTTTGGCGCATCCGGTGCGTTCTGGGCCATCGCCATTGCTGAATCAGGATTGGCCGTTGTTAGCATTATCATTTTCAGGCAGGGGAAATGGAAGTTGGTGAAAATCTGAATTTCATATTAAACAACTCATGGGCTTGAAACAATGGGTGAATGACAGTTTTGCTGGAAGCGAAAGACCTAACAGGTCTCGCATTCTTCCGATAAAGAGACCTGTTAGGGCTGTTAGCTGCCAAAACCCCTACACCCGAAACCATTAATTTGAAGCATGAAATACTTTAATTTTGAACCATGATAAAATCCATGACCGGCTTCGGGCTAAGTACAGCTAATGATGAGCAATCTACTGTTACCGTTGAAATCAAAAGCCTGAATTCCAAATTTCAGGATTTCACTCTTCGTTTGCCAAAGGCCCTGGGCGATATGGAACTGGAGTGGCGGAACCTCATTGCTGAAAAACTGGAACGGGGCAAAGTTTCTTTCTCTGTTGAATATACCAAAACCGGAAAAGCAGAAGTGAAGCAGACTTACAACAAAGAATTGTTTGTTGCCTACTACAATGAACTGAAGAAACTGGCAGATGTGGTGATCGCCCCGACTTATGATCAGATATTTCAACTGGCCTTAACTTCTCCGGAAGTCATTCAAAATACCAGCCGGGAAGAAATCGCTCCGGCAGAAAAGGAAAAAATTAATAAATCGGTGCAGGAGGCGATTGAGAAGTGCAATCAATTCAGAACTTCGGAGGGCAACGTGTTGGGCGAGAAGATAACTTCCAACATTTTGGCTATTGGTAATGGTCTGGAAGAAGTGGCGATACTCGATCCTATACGCGTAGAAAAAATCCGAAACAAAATTAAAAACAGCGTTACTGAATTCTTCACGAATGAGTCATTCGATCAAAACCGGCTGGAGCAGGAAATTATTTATTACATCGAAAAGCTGGACATCAACGAAGAAAAAGTTCGACTGAAATCGCACCTCGATTATTTTTTGGAAATCATGAAATCTAAAGAATCAAACGGAAAGAAATTAGGGTTTATCGCCCAGGAGATTGGCCGCGAAATCAACACCATCGGCTCTAAAGCCAACGATGCCGAAATGCAGAAGCATGTGGTGCAGATGAAAGAGGAGCTGGAGAAAATCAAAGAACAGTTGAATAATGTTCTTTGAAAGGTGGAACTAAAATGAACCGAAGAGGCTTTATCAGTTCATTAACTCTTACGCCTTTAGCGCTAACGTCTATGGAACTGCATGATTTAAGAAACCTGTCCAATACTTTTTCTTCGAGCGATAAAATGCCTGTGCTTTTCATCGGGCACGGCTCGCCCATGAACGGAATCGAGAACAATAGCTATAGTAAGACATGGAAAGATTTGCCGAAACAATTTCCAACACCATCAGCAGTGCTCTGCGTTTCTGCGCATTGGCTGACACGCGGAACATTCATCACAGCCATGGATCATCCCAAAACCATTCACGATTTTGGTGGATTTCCGGAGGCACTTTATCAAGTTAGTTATCCCGCTCCTGGAAATTCAATTCTGGCAAAAGAGACAGCGCAACTTATTCAGACCACTCAAGTCGGATTAGATCACGATTGGGGCCTGGATCATGGGGCCTGGACTGTTATCCGGCACATGTACCCCCATGCCAATATTCCGGTGCTTCAATTGAGCATCGATTACTATAAGCCGGCCTCATATCATTATGAGTTGGCTAAAGAACTTTCTGTGTTAAGGAACAAGGGAGTTTTAATTTTAGGCAGCGGCAACATGGTGCATAACCTGCGCATGGTGGCGTGGGATAAAATCAACACGCCCGGCTTTGGTTTTGATTGGGCCATTGAAATGAATGAATTGTTCAAACAAAAAATTACCGACTCCGATCATCAGCCCTTATTGAAATATGAATCGCTGCACAAATCTGCATCTCTGGCTATCCCCACTCCCGATCATTATTTCCCGTTGATGTACACACTTGGACTTCAACAGGGAAAGGAGGAGATACAATTCTTTAATGATTCATTAGTAGCCGGATCGTTGACCATGACTTCGGTGAGGATTGGGTAATGATGTTGAGCA
>JAYUHI010000466.1:0-18390 GCA_043767095.1 Bacteroidota bacterium | reverse complement strand
GAGATGGCACGACTCTTCGAGATGCTCGCCCGTGGTCAAGCCGTCAACCCACGCGCCGACTCGGCGATGCTCGACATCCTCGCCCACAACGAGGACGGCGCACTCCTCCAGCGCTACGTCTCCGACCTTCGCTCTCCGCACAAGACCGGTGCCGACGAGGGCATTCGCACCGAGTGCGCACTCTGGACCCTTCCGAACCGCATCGTCGCCTGCGTATTCACCAAGGAGAACGCCGACCTGCGGTGGAACATCGACAACGATGCGCAGCTGCTCATGGCACGCATGGGCGAGGCGATCGTGCGCACCTGGCGCCGCAGCGGGGCGCGGTGAGCGCGTCGGCGCTGCGACCAGTGAACACGCTGCTCCACTGGAGCCCCGAGGCCCGCGCCGCACGCGACGCCGGCCGACCGATCGTCGCGCTCGAGAGCTCGGTCTTAACCGGAGGAGTTACGCAAAACTTTGTTTTTGATGCAAAATTGATGGATATAACCTGTGATTTTGTAGAAATTTTAAAGATCGTGCGTAAGTCCACTTATTAAGTTCCTTTCCCTTAACAATTTCCAATTTGTTAATTCGAGAAAACTCGATTGTACTGTAGTTAAATCCTCCCCTCAATAGATGTATTCCGCTATCGGTCACACCAAACTCCCTTGTCTTGAAAAAATATTTAACCATGCCTTCAAAAGAAAAGTGCAATTACCGGTTAAGTATCCCTCAAAAATAAATCACCAGCACTATATACGTTATCAACGCCACCAAAGTCGCAGTACCATATACTTTAAAAACTTTCCTGCGGTTCTGCGAGTCCTCCCACCACAGCACCACCCACGGTTTATACAGGCCGGCTACTAAAAGACCGAGGCTGGTGATGAACAGGAACAGAAAAAATAAATCAATCTCTTTCATGAGGCAATGATGTGAGTGTTGCCTGGACAAAGGTAATGCCTTAATGGCAATTGGAGAGAAGACAATTTTGTAGAGACGGACAATTGTCCGTCTCCACCTCGGTTTGCACAACGAACAACCCCGGATTACATTTGCACCCTCATTTTTTGATGGCATTGAGGGCGAGTGATTTTTTAGACATTATCCGGCAAGACGGCCTGGTGCAAACCCTGGCGGAGGGGATTCGTACGCACAGCCACCAGCACATCCGGCTTAAAAACCTTTCAGGCAGCCTGGATACCGTGGTCTTTTGTGCCGTTCAAAAGGCCGTCTCCCCCTTTGGGGGCCGGGGGGCCAGCCATTTAATTATTGTGCACGACAGAGAAGAAGCCAATTATTTTCTGAACGACCTCCAGCAACTTCTCCCGAACAAAGAGCCGCTTCTTTTCCCCATGTCGTACAAGCGGGCTTACGAGTACGAGGAAATAGAAAATGCCAACGTGCTGATGCGGGCAGAAGTGCTGGACAAAATCAGTCAGCATCCCGATTCACAAATTATAGTCACGTATCCGGAAGCCCTGTCAGAAAAAGTCATCACCAAAAAATCACTTACCACCAACACATTCATCATCAAAAAAGGAGAGAAACTCGACCGGGCATTCCTCGAAGAATTTCTGCATAGCTATGATTTTGAGAAAACGGAATTCGTGTATGAGGCCGGCCAGTTTTCCATCCGGGGAGGGATCCTCGATGTTTTTTCTTTCGCCCATGAAAAGCCGGTACGCATAGAATTGTTTGGTGAGGAGGTGGATGAGATTCGCACGTTCGATCCGGGTTCTCAGTTGTCCGTCCAGGTGTTGGATCAGGTAAGGATCATCCCAGATGTTCAAACCAAATTAATTCAGGAAGACAGGCAGTCGCTGCTTGAATTTATTCCGGCCCACACCCGGCTTTGGATGAAAGACTTACAACACTCGATTGACACCCTGGAGAAATGTTTTGACAAGGCGCAATCCGGTTTCGACAGAATCAGCATGCGGGGTACTGTTCCCGTAATCGGGCTTACGCCTGATAAATTATTCGTTTCACCCAAAGATTTTACTCAATCCGTTGAAAAATTTCAGGTGATTGAATTGGGGAGCCGGAGTTATTTTAAAAACCCTTACATAATAGAATTCCGGTCATCGGCTCAGCCGGTATTCAATAAAAATTTTGAATTGCTTTCAAATGATTTAATCGACAGGCAAGTTGAAGGATACTCCAATTTCATTGCCTCCGATCAGCCCAAACAATTAGAACGGCTACAGGAAATCTTTCAGGAGATTCAGCCACAGCTTAAATTCCAGCCGTTGGGGTTTACGTTGCGTGAAGGATTTGTTGATCACCAGTCAAAAATACTTTGCTACACCGATCATCAGATTTTTGAACGGTTTCACCGGTATCGTCCAAAAGAAAAATTCAGCAAATCGAAGGCTTTAACTTTTCGGGAATTACAAACGCTTCAGCCGGGCGATTTTGTAACGCACATCGATTTCGGCATTGCCAAGTTTGCCGGATTAGAGAAGAAAGAAGTAGATGGCCGCCACCAGGAAACCATCCGATTGGTCTTTCGCGATAACGATTTGCTTTACCTCAGCATTCACGCCCTCCACAAAGTTTCCAAGTATTCGGGTAAAGAGGGCACACCACCGGTGGTCAGCAAGTTAGGTTCGGACGAGTGGGCTAATCGCAAGTCAAAAATCAAACGCCAGGTAAAAGACATCGCGCGCGATTTAATTAATCTCTACGCCAAACGTAAACAAACCCAGGGGTTCGCCTTTTCTCCTGATAGTTTTATTCAGGCCGAATTGGAATCTTCTTTTTTGTATGACGATACACCCGATCAGGCCAAAGCCACGGATGATGTTAAGAAAGACATGGAACTCGACCACCCCATGGATCGCCTGGTTTGTGGTGATGTTGGTTTTGGAAAAACAGAAGTAGCTATACGGGCAGCCTTCAAAGCGGTTGCCGATGGGAAACAAGTGGCTGTGCTGGTGCCAACAACCATCCTGGCCATGCAGCACCACCGCACGTTTTTGGAGCGGCTCGCTAATTTTCCGGTTCGGATAGAATACATCTCACGCTTTAAAACGACCAAAGAGATCAATCAAACTATCTCCGACCTTAAAGAAGGAAAGGTGAACATTCTGATAGGCACACACCGCATTGTGAGCAAAGATGTGGAGTTTAAAAACCTCGGGCTTTTGGTGGTGGATGAGGAGCAAAAATTTGGAGTAAAAACAAAAGACCGGTTGAAGGAGCTGAAATTGAACGTGGATGTTCTGACACTAACAGCAACACCCATTCCCCGCACTCTACATTTTTCTTTAATGGGAGCGCGCGACCTGAGTATCATCGCCACCCCCCCGCCCAACCGGCAACCGGTAACCACTGAACTGCACACCTTTGATAAAACCATTATTCGCGATGCCGTGATGAAAGAATTGAAACGGGGCGGCCAGGTTTTTTTTGTGCACAACCGGGTGAGCGATATTGAAACGGTAGCCAATATTATTTACCGCCTGGTTCCAGATTCCAGGATTGGCATTGCTCATGGCCAAATGCAAGGCGATAAATTGGAGAAAGTGATGGTTCATTTTATTGAAGGTGAATACGATGTATTAGTGTCCACGAATATTATCGAGTCGGGACTGGACATCCCCAATGCCAACACCATCATCATTAACCAGGCCCACATGTTTGGATTAAGCGATTTGCACCAAATGCGCGGTCGCGTTGGCCGTTCAAACAAGAAGGCCTATTGTTATATGCTGACTCCCCCGGCAAAAGTTTTAAGTGCCGATTCGCGGAAACGCCTGGCCGCCCTCGAAGAATTTTCCGAGTTAGGTGATGGATTTAAAGTGGCCATGCGCGATTTGGATATCCGCGGAGCGGGAAACCTGTTGGGTGCAGAACAGAGCGGCTTCATCAATGATTTGGGTTATGAAACCTATCACAAAATTCTGGACGATGCCGTGCAAGAATTAAAAGAAGAGGAGTTTAAGGATTTGTTTGCCGTGGAGCTGGCCGAGAAAGCCAAATTAGTGGTGCAGGATTGTGTGATTGAAACCGATCTTGAGATTTTGATCCCCGAACTTTATGTAAGCAACATCAGCGAACGCCTGCAGTTGTATTCAACGCTCGACAACATAGATAACGATGAATCGTTACAGACCTTCCGTACTTCCCTCCGCGACAGGTTTGGTCCGATTCCTGAATCCGTTGAACAATTAATTTCTTCCGTCCGGCTGCGTTGGATTGGCGAGCAGTTAGGATTCGAAAAAATCAGCTTGAAGGGAGGAAGAATGCGCTGCAATTTTATTACTTCAAATGATGCTTACTTTAATTCCGAAATTTTTGGAAGGATCCTCGCATTCATTCAACAAAATAAAAAATGCCGGTTAAAGGATGCCGCAGGAAAACCGATGCTGGTAATGGAAGAGATTGAATCGGTGAGCACGGCCATTGATCTGCTCACCTCACCGTTACTTCAAAAACCAATACCTGCCAAAGAAACTCTTTCAATATAGGGCTCCATGCTTCGCAAATCATTAAAAGCATGGATCATTAAAACCTGCTTGTAGGTGGGCGAATAATAAACTTCAATGAAGAATTTGCCTGTATGGTAAAGGTAAACTTTGCTATCGCCAAGGATTCGCATGGAGACATAGGTGGAGTGGGTTGTTATTAGGTCACACTTTTGGTCAAAACTGGAAACTCTGAAATCATCTATGGTTAACATAACTCAGGGTGTTAGGAAGACTTGGTGTTAGAAAAATCTATGCCATCCAATGCCCATCCAATAAAACAACCATGCGGCTTTCCGTATTGTTCAAACCACCGGGTTAAATCCCAATTTTGGATATAATTTATTGATTTACTTTCCGTTCTGGACTTGTTGGGTGTTTAGGTTAGGTATGGATTAAGCCTTTGGAATCTACCCCTTTGGAAAACATATAATTATATCCTTAATTAGCGGTTCGTTTAAAACAAAATTCAAACAAAATGAAGGTTCTAAAACCCCTCACTTTACTGGCGCTAATGGCAATTCTAATTTCCTCTTGCTCGCTGCTTGGCGGCCTTTTCGGCAAGAAGGGCGGCAAACCAACAGCTGTCAATCCGGGCCAAATGAGTACGGCCACTGGGCTTGAATATGGAGATGATCCTGCACTTTATGCCGTTCCAGACTTTAAAGGTCAACCTCCTGCACCCAATACGGTGTTTATTGAGGGGGGCCGGGCAGTGATGGGTTCTTTTGAAGAAGATGTTATGTCTTCAAGAGATAATATAGAAAGAACCATTTCTGTTGCTTCATTTTATATGGACGAAACCGAAATAGCCAATATTCATTGGTTGGAATATATGTTTTACCTGGGCAAAGACTCTTCGCAGGCTGCCTTAGACGCAGCAAGGCCCGATAGTACAGTTTGGGTTGGAAAGCTTGCCTTCAATGACCCTTATGTGGAGTATTATTTACGCTATCCTGGGTTCCGTTATTTTCCTGTTGTAGGGGTTAGCTGGGTTCAGGCAAATAAATATTCGGAATGGAGAACTGCAGCGGTAAACGCTCAATTGTTTGCAGCTTCTGGTGCAACGCTTCCTGCCGGAGGCAAAGTACCTATCAGTACGGGCAACACCCTGCCAAATTACAGGCTCCCAACTGAGGCAGAATGGGAGTATGCTGCACAAGCTTTAATCGGAACGCAGTGGCTTGAAGAAATGCAGACACACCAACGAATTTATCCTTGGGATGGACACGCACTGCGTAATCCTTACGGAAAACAAATGGGATATTTCCTGGCCAATTTTAAGCGCGGTCGTGGTGACTATGCGGGTATTGCCGGGCGCTTGAACGATGGCGCCTTAATTACATCTTATATCTATGAATTCCCCCCGAATGATTATGGCTTATACAATATGGCCGGCAATGTGAGCGAGTGGGTGATGGATTTGTACCGTCCGCTTTCGTTTCAGGATTTTGATGACCTTAACCCCATCCGGAGAGACGGCTTTCTGGACAATGAGGGAAATTATAACAACGCAACCAAAAGCCCTAACGGCTATACCTCGTTAATTACCGATAGGGCAAGAGTTTACAAGGGTGGCTCATGGAAGGATGTTGCCTACTGGATGTCACCCGGCACCAGGCGATATTTAGATCAGGATTCATCAACCGCAACCATTGGATTTCGTTGCGCTATGATTAATGCCGGACCAAATTATTGATTCCGTCTTTTGTAAAGAATAAAAAGGCCCTCAAAATATTGAGGGCCTTTTTATTTGATGTCATTGGTTAATTTGCTCTAACTCCTTCGCAATTCCTTTGAAAGCAATCCATCATTAAACTCTCCCGTTCTTAATCTTGGTTTTGAATCTCGATAGTTGGTTTCTTAAAGCTTCTGTGGCTTGCTCTGTCGCTTCTTCAAATGTCCTGGCTTGCTCCTTGGCGAAAAACTGAGTGCCCGGGGCATTCAGTTTAATTTCAACCGTTTTGTTTTCCGCGCCTTCGTTATTCAACCGGAGAAAGACTTCGCCACTTACCGTGCGGTCATAAAACGTCTCCAGTTTATCCATTTTCTTTTGAACATAAGTAACGAGTTTTTGATCGGCATCGAAATGGATGGATTGAACTTTGATTTTCATAATACATGAGTTTAGTTAAACATTCTATTGAGTTGTCTTTACGCTTTGGGATGGGCCTGATCGAAGGCCTTTTTAAGTTTTTCAATTGTATTGTGAGTATAAACCTGAGTGGCGGCCAAACTGCTGTGGCCAAGTAAATCCTTCACGGCATTGATTTCTGCCCCTTTATTGAGTAAGTGAGTGGCGTATGTATGCCTTAACACATGCGGGCTTTTTTTCTCTACCGAGGAGAAAAGTTTCAGGTACTTTTTGGTGATGCGGTTCACCATCATTGGGTACAACGGCTTTCCGCCATCAGTCACCAACAGTAATCCACTAACTTTCATTTTAATAGCCTTATTCCTCGCTTCACAATATCCTTTAATAACTGAAACGAGTGACTCGCCAAATGGTATCACCCTTTCCTTATTTCTTTTTCCCAATACTTTCAACGTTTTCTCCCGCAGGTTTATTTGATTTTCCTTAAGTGAGATCAATTCAGAAAGTCTCATCCCCGTTCCATAAAACAGTTCCAAAATAAGCCGTTGTCTCCATCCGTTATGGTCATCGTCAAAAATCCCATTGTCCAAAAGTAAAGCCATGTCGTTTTCCTTCACAAAATGAGGAAGCTTTTTCCTGGTCTTCAGCACTCTTGTTTTGAGCATGGGCGATTCTGTAATGGCCTCTTCCCGTAATAAGAATTTGTAGTAACTCTTCAGGCAGGCTATCTTACGATTGATGGAAGCAGGATCTAATCCATTCTCTGAAAGCGTAATAATCCAACTCCTGACAGCCGAATGATCCGCTGTTTCAGAATGTATATCCGGAAAATTTTCTTTCAGGAATTGCTCAAACTGCTTGAGGTCGGTTTGGTAGCTTTGAACAGTGTGCTTGCTATATCTTTTCTCGAACTGAAGATATTTAAGAAAGGTACCGGTTCTTCCAGGCTGCACGTCCACCAAAAATTCTTTTGATGAAGGTAAAAAAAATAACCCCTTCGAAAAAGTCGGAAGGGGATAAGTTTTGATAAATATTTAACCGCGTAAATGCTGGATTTGCGCGTAAATTTTATTCAATAATTCTGATCAACGTACATTCTTTGGCGGTAGGCAGCGCGAATAATTTCGCTTCTTCTGCGAACGGAGGGCTTTTCGAAGGATGTTCGCGAGCGGAGCGACTTCAGCACTCCTGTTTTCTCAAATTTCTTCTTAAAACGCTTGAGCGCTTTGTCAATCGATTCGTTCTCCTTCAGGCTTATGATCAATGGCATGTTTAAAATTGTTTTGGGGCGCAAATATAGGGTCAAAGGGCGCTTATTACCAAGCCTATTTAAGGATGGCCCTGGAAATAACTAGTTTTTGAATTTCAGAGGTACCCTCCCCGATAGTACAGAGCTTGGCATCGCGGAAGTATTTTTCGGCCGGGTAGTCTTTAATGTACCCATATCCACCAAAAATCTGCACGGCATCGTTAGCTACCTCCACCGCCATTTCAGAGGTAAACAGCTTTGCCATAGCCGATTCTTTACTCACATTAAGGCCGGAATTCTTTAATTGGGCTGCATGAAAGGTCAACAACCTGCCCGCTTCAATTTTGGTTGCCATGTCGGCCAGTTTAAAGGCAATCCCCTGAAAAGTGGCAATAGGTTTATTGAATTGGTGCCGCTCTTTCGAGTACTTCAGCGCAGCTTCAAAGGCGCCCTGGGCGATGCCCAACCCTAAAGCCGCTATTGATATTCTACCGCCATCCAAAACCTTTAGAGATTGAATAAATCCATCTCCAACCTCACCCATGATTTGGCTCTTGTGAACCCGGCAATCGGTGAAGACCAATTCTGCTGTTTCACTCGCCCGCATGCCGAGTTTATTTTCTTTTTTGCCCGAAGTAAATCCTGGAGTTCCTCTTTCTACTATAAACGATGTCATCCCGTGCGAGTCGCCTGTTTCGCCAGTCCTTACAATAACCACAGCAACATTTCCTGATTTTCCATGCGTAATAAAATTCTTTGAACCATTAAGAATGTAGTGGTCACCATCCTTCACAGCCACTGTTTTCATGTTGCCAGCGTCTGAACCTGTGCCGGGTTCAGTAAGGCCCCAGGCACCAATCCACTCGGCTGTTGCAAGCTTAGGAAGATATTTCTGCTTTTGGTCTTCGCTGCCAAACTGTAAAATGTGATTCGTACAAAGGGAATTATGTGCCGCTACGGAAAGCCCAATCGACCCATCTATCCTGGCAATCTCTTCTATGACCGTTACATATTCTAAATACCCGAAGCCAGAGCCTCCATATTTCGTGGGAACAAACACGCCCATTAAACCCAGCTCGCCTAGCTTTTTGAACAAGGGCACCGGAAACTCTTGCGATTCATCCCATTCCATCCTGAAAGGCTCCATTTCTTTTTTTCCAAAATCGCGGATCATTTTGGAAATCATCGCCTGGTTCTCGCTCATGTCTTCTCGTTCAACTTTCATAACTGATTCATTCAAGGGCGACAAATGTAAATCATAATCTTTCCTTGCACAAACGAGTGTTAGGATAATTATAAGTTCTGTTTTCCTCGTTATTTTTGCCCACTTTTTAAAGATCGTTCTAAATTTTTATTCAATGAAAATTGCTGTTGTTGGAACCGGGTATGTAGGGCTTGTGAGCGGAACCTGTTTCGCTGAAACCGGTAATACCGTTACCTGTGTTGATATCGACAAAGCCAAAGTCGATAGGATGAACAACGGTATTGTGCCGATATATGAAACCGGGTTGGAGGAACTCTTCCTCCGAAATAAAAAACAAGGCCGGCTTATTTTTACATCCAATCTTAAAGAAGGCATTGAAGGGGCAGAAGTAATTTTGCTGGCGCTGCCCACGCCCCTGGGTGAAGGAGGTGAAGCGGAATTAAAATATATTCTTCAGGTGGCCGATGAACTTGGCCATTTGCTTACGCGATACACCGTTATTGTTGATAAGAGTACTGTGCCGGTTGGAACGGCTGATAAAGTGCATGAACGAATCGCAAAAAGCGCAACAGTTGAATTTGATGTGGTGAGTAATCCTGAATTCCTTCGCGAGGGATTGGCTGTTGAAGATTTCATGCGGCCCGAACGAGTAGTTATCGGCACCGCATCAGCTAAGGCCAGGAAAATTATGGAACTGCTTTACGCCCCGTTTGTCCGGCAGGGCAACCCGATTTTGTTTATGGATGTGCGCTCGGCAGAGCTGACTAAGTATGCTGCCAACTCCTTCCTCGCTACAAAAATAAGTTTCATGAATGAAGTAGCTAATTTATGTGAGTTGCTTGGGGCTGATGTTGATTCTGTTCGGAAAGGATTGGGCACAGACAGCCGTATTGGAAAGCGTTTTCTGTTCCCCGGAATTGGGTACGGGGGAAGTTGCTTTCCCAAAGATGTTCAGGCTCTTGAAAAATCGGCATCCGATTCAGGTTACCGGTTTGAGATTTTGAAATCAGTAATGATCGTGAATGATAAACAGCGAACTAAATTACTGCCCGCCATAAAAAAACATTTTAACGGCAACCTAAAAGGTAAAACGGTGGCCTTCTGGGGTTTGGCCTTCAAACCTCAAACCGATGACATCCGCGAAGCCCCAGCCTTAGATAACATTAAAGCGTTGCTGGCCGAAGGCGCTAACATTAATGCGCACGATCCTGAGGCCATGAACAATGTAAAAAAATTACTGGGCGATAAAATCAGGTATTGTGATAATCCATACGATGCGACCATGGGAGCTGATTGTTTATTTATCGCTACTGAGTGGGCAGAGTTCCGGGCACCTGATTTTGACAAGCTTGCGCAACAAATGAATCAGAAATTAATTTTTGATGGCCGCAACCTCTACGACCTGGATCACATGCGAGACAAGGGGTTTACATATTACAGCATAGGAAGAAAAACCATTTATGGCTGAGCGTGTTTTAATTACTGGAGCGGCCGGTTTTCTTGGCTCTCACCTTTGCGACCGGTTCATCCGCGAAGGCTATCACGTCATCGCGATGGACAATCTGATTACCGGTGACATACGTAACATTGAGCATCTCATGAAGCTGGAACGTTTTGAATTCTACCATCATGACGTTTCCAAGTTTGTTCATGTGCCTGGTGAGTTGAAATATATACTGCACTTCGCCTCACCGGCAAGCCCCATCGACTATTTAAGAATTCCTATTCAGACTTTGAAAGTGAGTTCGTTGGGCACGCACCATTTACTTGGCCTGGCGCGTGTCAAAAAAGCGAGGATTCTTGTTGCCTCCACTTCAGAGGTTTATGGCGATCCGCTGGTTCATCCCCAAAATGAAGAATACTACGGCAATGTAAATTCCGTTGGGCCCCGTGGCGTTTACGATGAGGCGAAGCGTTTCCAGGAGGCACTCACAATGGCTTATCATACGTTCCATGGATTAGAAACCCGCATCGCCAGGATTTTCAATACTTACGGGCCGCGCATGAGGCTTAATGATGGGCGTGTGCTCCCCGCATTTATAGGACAAGCTTTACGCGGTGAGGATTTAACCGTGTTTGGCGATGGCAGTCAAACACGGTCTTTTTGTTATGTGGATGATTTGGTTGAAGGAATTTACCGGTTGCTATTATCCGATTACTCCGGCCCGCTAAACATTGGCAATCCCGATGAGATTACGATTATGGATTTCGCCAGGGAGATCATTGAACTCACAGGCACGAAACAGACTATAGTTTATAAACCACTTCCTCAGGATGATCCGAAAATCCGCCAGCCCGATATTTCAAAAGCAAAACAACTGCTGAATTGGGAGCCGAAGGTGAACCGCAAAGAAGGCATCCGCAAAACCTACCAATATTTTCTCTCCCTGTCGAAAGAAGATTTGTATAAAAATGAGCATAAGAATTTTGAGTCCTACATCCGCATGTAAATGACCTCAGCAAAAACCATCTTAATAACCGGAGGGGCTGGCTTTATCGGCTCGCATGTAGTCAGGCTTTTTGTGAACAAGTACCCGGATTATTCCATCATCAATTTAGATAAGCTGACCTATGCAGGCAACCTTGAAAATCTGAAAGACATTGAATCAAAATCAAACTATATTTTTGAAAGAGGTGATATTTTGGATTTAAATTTCCTGACTGATCTGTTTAAAAAGTATTCGTTTGATGGGGTGATCCACTTAGCTGCCGAATCGCATGTTGATCGTTCGCTGGAAAATCCCGTGGCTTTTGCAGAGACAAACATTATCGGCACGTTGAATTTACTTCACACATCTAAACAGGCCTGGGCTGGCAATTGGGCCGGCAAAAAATTCTATCAAATATCAACCGATGAGGTTTATGGATCAGCCGGGGATGGAGCCTTGTTCACCGAAACTACCCCCATCGATCCGCGTTCACCCTATTCAGCTTCCAAAGCATCAGCCGATCATTTTGTGCTGGCTTATCATAACAGTTTTGGATTTCCATCCATAATCAGCCGCTGCTCCAACAATTACGGGCCATTCCATTTTCCGGAGAAGTTGATCCCGCTCGTGATCAACAACATCATCAATAAAAAATCTCTGCCCGTTTACGGAAAAGGCGAAAACATTCGCGATTGGCTTTTTGTGGAGGATCACGCGAAAGCGATAGACTTAATTTTTCATCAGGCAAAACCAGGTACCATCTATAACATCGGGGGAAACAACGAATGGAAAAACATTGATGTGGTGAATACGCTTTGCGCGATTCTTGATAAAAAACTAAATCGCGGTGTGGGTGAGTCATCACAATTAATTACGTACGTGAAAGACCGGCCCGGTCATGATTTGCGCTACGCCATTGATTCATCCAAACTGCAACGTGAATTGAGTTGGAAACCGGAAGTAGATTTTGCAAGCGGGTTAGAAAAAACTGTCGATTGGTTTTTGCAAAACAAGGTGTGGCTCGATCATGTTACTTCGGGGGCGTATCGCGAGTATTATTCAAGGATGTATCAGGAGAGGTAAAGCAGTTATCTAAATCTGTCATTCGGAAAAATCCAATATATTTATAGGAAAATTCCTAATGGCATGAAAAAAAGGGGACAGAGAAAGGCCGCGCGGATTATTCTTCGGTTGAATACGGCCACGGAAAGAGCAAAAGCTATTCGTTCGGTAATTCCCCAAGATCCATTGGCCAGGGTTGCCCTGATTCGTGAGGGGATTAAAAAAAGGCAAGTGCTTCAGCTTAGGGAAGCTATGAACGTGGGCTCGGCCGAGTTCGCTCAGTTACTTAATGTAGATCAGAAAACCATCAGCCTGAAAACTCAATCAGATCGATTTAACCCGCGGGTCACAGAACGCGCTTTAGAGATGGCCCGCGTGTATGAACTCGGCCTCTCCGTCTTCAACGACCAGGATAAATTTTACTCCTGGTTGCAAAAACCTCTCAGCCAGTTTCAGGGAAAAACACCGTATAGCTTTTTAGATACCAATGAAGGGGCGGAGTTAGTTGAAAACGCATTGCTTAGAATTGAACACGGAGTTTATTGATGTTTAGCTACCGTTTACAAAAGCAGCGCTATGCACAACTTTCAGGGGAAGGCGCCCGGTTAGCTGGTGGCCGATGGAATTCGGTGGGTACGCCTTGCATTTACACATCCGTTTTAACTCCTATGGCTCTTCTGGAATATCTTGGTCATATGGAAGATTTTGGGTTGATGCCGGCAGTGCCGATGGTTATTCTGAAAATCGATATGGAAAATTTAAGATTTGCCAGTTTCGGGAATGACCAACTCCCAGTGGGATGGGAACGACCGATGTATTCTGCGGAAGCACAGCAATTGGGCGATGGTATTCTTTTAAAGAATGATTGGGATGGACTGAAAATACCCTCGGCAATTTTGCCAAACGAAGAAAACGTTGTCTTAAACTTGCGAACACAAAACTGGAATGAAAGAATAGTTGACCGCATATCATATCATCCATATGGAACTTAAATCTGGCCAATGAAAGGAATCATTTTAGCCGGAGGTTCAGGCACACGACTTCACCCACTCACCCGTGTGGTGAGCAAACAATTGATGCCGGTTTACGATAAACCCATGATCTACTATCCGCTTTCTGTGCTGATGATGGCAGGCATAAAAGATATCCTGATCATCTCCACTCCTGCCGATTTGCCTTTATTCAAAAAATTATTAAGCGATGGAAATTCCCTGGGTTGTCAATTTTCATATGCTGAACAACCGAAACCCGAAGGCCTGGCACAAGCCTTTATAATCGGAGAAAAATTTATTGGATCGGATAAAGTAGCCTTAATACTGGGCGACAATATTTTTTACGGAAGCGGTTTTGCCGAATTGATTCAACAGCAAAACAATCCCGATGGCGGAATTGTATTCGCCTATCATGTGAATGACCCGGAGCGATATGGCGTGGTGGAGTTCGATAATAACCGGAACGCCATTTCCATTGAAGAGAAACCCAAAAATCCGAAATCAAACTTTGCCGTTCCCGGACTATACTTCTATGATAATGAAGTGGTCGCTATCGCGAAAGCGTTAAAGCCCAGCGTTCGTGGAGAACTTGAAATTACGGATGTGAACAATCAATACCTCAGGAAGAAAAAACTGAAAGTTGCCATCATGAGCCGCGGCACCGCCTGGCTGGATACCGGCACGTTTGAATCGCTGTTGCAGGCAGGCAATTTTGTTCAGGTGATTGAAGACCGGCAAGGACTCAAGATAGGTTGCATTGAAGAAGTGGCTTACCGTATGGGCTTCATCAACAAAACCCAACTGCTTGAATTAGCGAAGCCGTTGGAGAAGAGTGGGTACGGGAAGTATTTGATTCAGTTGGCCGCTCCCTAACCCCCGAAGGGGGAACAGAACTTGCACCGTTGTAGATAGGTGCGTGCATTTCCCCCTTCGGGGGTTAGGGGTTTCTTACTTCGTAATCGGCACCTTATTCAACAGCACCTTCACAATATCAGCCGTACTCACATTATCTGCTTCGGCTTCGTAGTTCATGATGAGGCGGTGGTTCATTACATCGAGGGCCATTTCTTTTATGTCTTCGGGCAAGACATAGTCGCGGCCTTCCAGATATGCTGCACCTTTGGCGGCCAGGTTTAAGTTGATGCTGGCTCTGGGAGAGGCACCGAACTGGATGTATTGCGCCTCGTGATCGAGTTTGTATTCTTTGGGTTTGCGGGTGGCGGTTACCAGTTCAATGATGTATCGCTCCAGCGATTCGCTGATTTTTACTTTGTTCACTTCGGCCCGGATCGCAAAAATATCCTCCTTAGTAAGAATCTGGTTCACTGTAAAATCAAATTGCATGTTCGAAATCCTGCGCATAATTTCCAGTTCCTGGTCTTTGGTGGGATAAGTAACAAATACTTTCATCATAAAGCGGTCAACCTGGGCTTCGGGCAATTGGTATGTGCCCTCCTGTTCAACGGGATTTTGAGTGGCCAATACTAAGAAAGGTTTATCAAGGATATACGATGTCTCCCCAATGGTCACTTGTTTTTCCTGCATGGCTTCGAGCAGGGCGCTTTGCACTTTGGCAGGCGAGCGGTTAATCTCATCGGCCAAGATTATGTTAGCGAAAATGGGGCCCTTCTTCACTTCAAATTTTCCTTCCTTCTGATTGTAGATCATGGTGCCTACCAGGTCGGAAGGGAGAAGATCGGGAGTGAATTGGATACGCTGGAAATCGAGGTGCAGCACACTGGCAACTGTAGAAATGGTGAGGGTCTTGGCAAGACCCGGAACGCCTTCCAATAAAATATGCCCATTGGTAAAAAGCCCAACCAGCAACCGGTTCACCATGTAATCCTGGCCTACCACCACTTTAGCTACCTCGGTGTAAACCTGTTGGATTTTTTGCCTGTGTTCTTGTTGTATTTCAGTTGTTCCCGCAAAAGCCATAATCTTAGAATTTTTTAGACCGCAATAATAAGGAGAATAGTGGATTTGGAGCAACGGATTCAGAATGGATGGAAGTAGAACCGATATCATCCAAGCTAACAACTGCCACTCCCCTACCTATCCGAACTCACTTCCTTCCGGGTTTTCTTTTTTTTGTACTTCTCAATCTCATGCAACTTCATGCCATAATGAAGGCTGGCATTTATTTCGTATCCAAAAAGTAAAACCACTACGAGCAGCTGAATCCAAATCATCAGGGCAATCAACGCTCCAATAGAACCATACACTTTATTATAACTGCCGAAGTTGGTAACGTAAAAAGAGAATCCATAAGAGACTGCTAAACAACCCAGCGAAGCCACCCAGGAGCCGATCGAAAAAAATTTCCAGTTGTAATGAACGGCTGGTCCGAAATAATAGATAAACGAAATGGCGAAGAAGAACACAATAAAGATCACGGCAAACCGCAGGAACAACAAAAAGTAAATGGTAAACGAATCAAAATTGAGATTGCTGAAATCTCCCAGGTGCATGGTTACATAGTTGATGGCAATCTGTCCAACCACGAGCAGTGCAATGGCCAGGAAAACAACAAGGGCAAGTAAAACGGTAAGCCCGGTTGCCGTGAGCCGCATACGCCAGACATTTCTTTTATCCACCGTTTTATAACAGGCGTTGAAGGCCCTCATTAGCGCCATCATGCCGTTGGTGGCCAGGAACAGGGCGAACACAAACCCAAAGGTGAGCAAGCCACCCCGTTGGTTGCTGATGATATCCAGCACAGTGGAAGAGGCCACATCAAACATGCTGGGCGGCATCAATTCGCCCATGAACTGCATGATGCTTTGGCTGTTGATGGCGGGGAAGTAAACGGTGATGTAGGGGATAAGGGTAAACAAAAAGATGATAGCCGGAAATGTTGCTAAAATCATATTGTAAGAAACCCCGTTGGCGCGATCGAAAATTTCATCATCGCGGACATTAAAAATAAAAATATTCAGAAAGCGGTAAAGCGAAAGATTTCCATAGCGCTTCAACTTCACCCGCTTGAAAACGGTTCGCCCAGTGCGGGCAAGAGGAACGGATAATATTTTTTTTCGGTGACTGTATTTCATATTAAATCACAAAACTGCCTCCTCACCTCACCCCCGGCCCCTCTCCGGGGCGGAGAGGGGTGCCCTCTTTTGTTATTTGCTCCCGTAGGTGATAGTGCTGCTCCCCTCTCCTCCCGAAGTTTCGGGATTGGAGAGGGGTCGGGGGTGAGGTGAAAATTGGAAAGCTATACTGTTCATTTCAATTTTTAAATCATTATTTAATCACGAAAGTGGAGGTGCTCTTTTTTTATTTTGCCAGGGCTTCAAAAAACGGTTTCAAAACATTTTCAAAAATTTCAGGAGGACGACACGGCTTTCCACTTTTAATGTTCACAAAAGCAAGCAAGGTTTCGCCTGAATGAATCAGTTTTTCATGTTCGTTATAAATGTCATACTCGAATTTAATTCGGACTCCTGGTTTACTTCTTATGGTTGTTATAATTTTCAACTGCTCATCATAAACGGCTGGCCAAAAAAACCTGGAGTGGTTCTCCAGCACCGGCATCATCACTCCCATTTTCTCTAATTCACGATAACTTAATCCAAGCTGCCTCAAACTTTCCACACGGGCCACTTCATAATAACTCGCATAGTTTCCGTAATACACGGAACCCATCTGGTCTGTTTCTCCATAACGCGCCCGGATAAATATCTGAGATTGATACATCAATTTTTATTTTGGGGTGCTTTGCGGAGTTCGGCCGAGAGCGCCCGCTGGTAACGCGAAGCATTTTTCTGATGTTCTGCCAGTATGCTGGCAAATTTATGATAGCCTGAGAAGTCTTCGCTGGCACACATGTAATAGTAATTATGCTTTTGATAATTCAGCACGGCATCAATGGAAGAAACGTAGGGCATGTTGATAGGGCCCGGTGGCAGGCCAGGGTGTTTGTACGTGTTATAGGGAGAATCAATTTCTTTGTGTTCATTCAGAACCCGTTTGATGGTGAAATCTCCAGCGGCAAAAATAAGGGTGGGGTCTGCCTGTAGGGCAATGTCTTTTTTCAATCGGTTCAAATAAAGGCCCGCTACAATCGGGGCTTCTGCTCCCTTGCTGATTTCGGCCTGAACAACAGAGGCCAGGATGGAAACTTCAATAAGGGTAAGGCCAATGGCTTCGGCTTTTGCGAGTCGCTCTGCATTCCAAAAATCATGGTACTCCGTATTGAAGCGCATGATCAAGTCTTCCGGAATCACATTAAAGTAAACCAGGTAGGTGTTGGGAATAAACATGGTGAGGATGGTTTCTTTGGTAAAGCCATCTTGATTGGATTCAACAAACTTATTGAGGGCATCGTAAAATTCTTTTTCCGTTACACCGATGTTGGCTGTAATCTTCTCGCCTAAATCACTCAGCAGGCGCACATGAGTGAAGGTTACTTTCACTTCCTCATTCCGGCCCCGCGTGAGAGCCAGGATAGCTTGCCGGTTGTTCATGTTTCTTTTAAGATAGAAACGACCGGCTTTAATTTTCTTATCAAACCCGCTCAGGCGAGCAACAAAGCTGAACGAGACCAGGTCGTTCACAAAACCGCCATCCATCAAATCTTCCTGAACTTGCCGGAAGGTTGAACCGGAACGGATTACAAAAAGCCTGTTTTCTTTTTCCACCAATATGTTGGCGGTAAAAAATATCTGGTAGAAGTAGAAGGTGAATGAAATCAGCAACGTGGACAGCGCTAAAAAAATGACCAGCCTCTTCATGGGGACTTCCTTCTTCATCGGGCAAAAATAGCCGGAAATAGTTATTCGTTAGTGGTTGTTGGGTGAATGGGCAGGGAAATCGCTTTTAAAAAATCACTTTAAACTTCTGTGCCAAATCGCGGATATTGATAGTAGATAAAGGAATACGGCCTATCTTTGTTTCAACAAA
>JAYUHI010000465.1:0-18404 GCA_043767095.1 Bacteroidota bacterium | reverse complement strand
TATATTTCTCTTCGTTCAACGAGGAGGGCCGTGCCGATATTAAAATGTATAATTATAGAAACAACAAAACAGAGTTGTTCACGAAAACCGCTGAGCGTGAATATTCGCCTACCCTCACCCCTGATAAAAAATTTATTTCATGCATCCTCCAACGTGACGATGGTAAACAGGATTTGGGCAAATATCCTGTTAAGGGTGGCCCCCCATTCATCCTGGTGAGCAAACTAATTGTTGGGTATCATACGTGGATAAGTCCAACATCGCTTGCCTTGTTTGTTTTAGGAGAACCCCTTTCGCTTAGAATATTTGACTTGGAAACCGGAAAGGATTCTATTGTGGCCCACGGCATCGGGCGGTCCTTGCATAAAATTCCTTCTCAATCAAAATTTTCATTTGTTGATAAGGGCACGGCAAAATGGAAAATAAAATCATTCGGTTCAGGAGTTTTGGAAACAATTACGGAGACGCTTCCTGGTCGTGAGGATTTAACCTGGACGCCAGATGGCAAGATCATCATGAGTGATGGCCGCCAGTTTTTCTTTTTCGACAAGAGTAAAAATGCAAAGTGGGAAATGTTTTTTGCGTCCGAGTTGAATGGAGTTAGCCGTATTGCCGTGAGTTCAGACGGGAAAAAAATTGCTTTTGTTGTGAGTGAATAATAATAACCTGTTTGGCATCTCTAAAAACCTTGCTTTTCATTACCTCATCCTTGATCCTTCTCCAAATGGAGAAGGTTAAGCGGAGTTTTTAGAGATGCCCCTGTTTCACTCCACATCACTTTATTATTGAATTTCATCACGCCTGCAATGAGGGATGGGTCATTTACCCGTGAAAATAGCATTCATTTTTTTTGGGTTTATTGAAATTATAAAGTCAATGCTGGTTACAACCATATTACTGAATCGATATATTCAAAATATGTCATGCAGGCCGAACCCGAACATTATAAAGGCATTATTTACATCCGTATTTCTTCACTACCTGTGGAGCAAAAAATAAGAATCAGGGAGAGCTACAATCGCGAGTCTATTTTGAAAATCATAAAAGGCAATTCGTTGATTAACGATTGTATTCTTTACCACGAGTACTTGCGGTGGTATAAACAGTATAAATCTTCTGCCCAATATCAAATTATCTAAGCAAGGGCCATCTAGGTGGGTATATTTTCGTGTTAGGGTAAAAAAGTAATATCCCTTCAACTTGCTTCATTCATTTTGTGAACTCCAAATAGATAGATTGAATTCGTGGGAAGTTGAAGTGGGGTCTTGCCAAAGCAACTTATTTTGATCTAGACGAATGTTAAATCGTTGTTAAATCTGGTTGAGTGGTTGGTGGCACAGATATTTTGAGCTCAATGTGGTTGAAAATAAGCACTTTATAAAGACAAGAGATTTACTAACGTCACGAAGAATTCCACAAAGAATTAATTTACGATTTTGAAGGCAATAATTTGTAAATCAGACAGTTAAAGGATAGCAGAAACTCGTTGTGGATAACTTAATCAAATTGTGGACAAATTGCCCGGTCATTATTTCCACTAATTTATAAGTAGTTGAATGGCAGGGGTTTTTATAAATTCGCCAAAATATCCTCGCTAATGTTCAAACAAGTTATCCTTTTCGGTTTCCATTTTAGCCTACTTATTTTCGGGTTTTGTGGAGGCTATTCGCAGCCTAAAGTGGTGGGAATTGATGCGTTGCAAAAGATTCTGACTACTGAATCTGATCAAATCCAGGTTCTCAATTTCTGGGCAACCTGGTGCGCACCCTGCATCAAAGAAATGCCGCTTATTGAAAATGTTGGCCGGCAACGAAGCGACATCCGGATAACTTTAGTAAGCCTGGATCTGGAACTGGATGCCAACCCCGGAAAAGTCTTTAAGTTTGTTGAGCGGAAAGGAATACTCTCCACTGTGTTGATCCTGGATGAAAAAGATCCTACCAGTTGGATTAGTAAAATTGACGAGAGTTGGATGGGTTCACTGCCAGCCACCATTATCGTTAACACAAAAACAGGCAAGAGGGCATTTGCAGGAAAAGAATTGAAAGAAGGTGAGTTGGAGAGTTTGATTGACTCAGTTAAATAGAAAAATAAATTGCTTGACAAAATTTGACTTTATGAAAGCTGTAATTGGTGTTATCTTGTTAGGGTTGGCTTCTTTATCTTTCATTTTACCAAAAGGCGGATACGAGATAGGCGATTCGGTTTCTGACTTTTCATTGAAAAACATTGATGGTAAGATGATTTCCCTCTCATCTTTCAAAGACAACAGCGGGGTAATTGTAGTTTTTGATTGTAATACCTGTCCGGTGAGTAAGGCATACAACAGCCGTATTCTTGCCCTTAGCAAAAAGTATGAAAAAACATTTCCCCTGGTAGCAATTAATTCCAATGATCCTGATCAATCTCCTGGAGACTCGTTCAGCAAAATGATTTCATACGCGAGGGCAAAGGGTTATACATTTCCTTACCTGATTGATGAAACCCAAAATGTGGCTAAGACCTTTGGCGCAACAAACACTCCTCATGTTTTTATTCTCGCAAAATCGGGGGAGAATTATAAAGTAGTCTATATAGGCGCCATTGATGATAATACAAAAAGTGAGTCTGGAGTATCAAAAAAGTATGTTGAGCAGGCTGTTAGTTCATTGTTAGCGGGAAACCAGGTGGCTGTTACAAAAACCAGGGCTATTGGTTGCGGCATTAAATGGAAATAAAGGGCAGCCACAACTTGAGGTAATCCTACGCGCTCATCAAATTTATTAACCTTCCTTCGCATAAGTTTTCCCAACTTCGGGTTGGCAAACTATTGCATAGCGTCAACCGTTGTTAACACACATGGGTTCCTGGAGCCAAAAAATTGATTTACGCCTCACTTCTTTTAGAAGGAAGTACTATTTTAATTTGTTTATCCGGGGAGTGGTTATTTCTGTATCGGCAATTTTAGCATACTTTCTTTTTGCTGTAGTATCAGAATATTTCTTGTGGCTTGATTCATGGGCGCGATTTTTTATCATTGCCGCTTTTATTGGGTTGGTTATTTTCTGTGTGTCAAAATATTTGCTGGCACCCTTGCAATGGTGGTTGTTGAAACGGGGATTATCTCCGGAAGAAGCAGCCAGAATTATTGGTAGAAGGCTGAACCAGGTTGACGACCGGTTGCTCAATATTATTCAGCTATCGCACGCGCAATCATCCGCCCTTACTGAAGCCAGTTTACAGCAAAAATTCAACAAACTTCAGAGTATTTCTTTTGAGTCGGTCATCGACATTAAAGAGAATAAAAAATATCTGCCTTATTTTTTGTTACCCGCTTTCATTTTTGTGGCCTTACTTATGGGCAACCACAAAATCATAACCACAAGCACGAAGCGCATTGTTAACTACGATCAGCAGTTTTCCCCATCGGCACCATTCCGGTTTGAGTTGCTTAACAGGAAACCCAATGCTTATTACGGTGAAGATTATATTTTAAATGTTCGGGTGATGGGTGAGTCCGTCCCTAAGGATGTGTTTGTCAATACGCAAAATCAGAATTTCAAAATGATTAGCACTTCATCCAATGAACTGACATACACGTTCGAAAAAGTTCAACACGATTTGGATTTCCAGTTTTATGCTTCAGGATTTTATTCTGAGCCATTCAGAATAAAAGTTATTACTAGGCCAGAACTCGCCTCGTTAAAAGTTGATCTGAATTTTCCCGGGTACCTGGCAAGAAATGACGAGGAAATTGAAAATGCTGGAAACTTAGAAGTGCCAGAAGGAACCAGAATTACCTGGCAATTACAAACATCAAACGCTACTAAAGGTGTTATTGGTTTTCGCTCGAATAATACTGAGAATCAAATGCAACATTATGAAAATCAGGGGTTTACATATAGTCAAAGTTTTAAAGACCCAGATCAGTACTGGATTACGCTAACTAATGACGAAAGCGAAAACAAGGACAAAATTAACTACTCCATTTCTGTTGTTAAAGACCAATACCCGGAGTTGGTGGTTAGTCAATTGCGCGATACGGTTTTGTTTAAAAACGTTTTCCTGGGTGGTACAATTCTCGATGATTATGGATTGACGCAGTTGAGGTTGAATTATGAAGTAATGCGGGGTGGCAAGAATTCTACAGGTAGTAAGGCTATCGCTATTCCTATTAACAAAAAATTAGACAGGCAAGAATTTGTTTATCATTGGTCGATCGATTCTTTAAATCTGGAACCCAACGACCAATTAATGTACTATGTTCAGGTGTGGGATAATGATGGAGTGAACGGAAGTAAATCAACCAAATCCGCCAATTACGTTTTTCATATTCCAAGTCAATCGGAAATGAAAAATGAAATTTCAAAAAGTGAATCAGAAACAGAATCGGAAATGACAGAGGGCCTTCAAAAAGCAAAGACGCTTCAGGATGCGATAGAGGAGGCTCAGAAAAAATTAAAAGGCAAGCAGACTTTGGACTGGCAAGACAAAGCTATGCTGGAGGACATTATCCGGCAGAAGAAGGAAGTTGAAAAGCTGCTCAACCAGATGGCTGAACAAAACAACCTATTAGAACAAAAACGTGACGCCTTTACCGAGCGGGATGAGCGTATCAAAGAGAAAGCCGAGCAGATTAAAAAGCTGATGGACGAATTACTGGATGAGGAAACCAAAAAGTTATTTCAGGAATTAGAAAAACTGCTAAAAGAAAACAGCAATGTTGACCAAATGCAAAAGATGCTGAACAAGATTCAGCAAATTGAAATGAACTTAGAAAAAGAACTCGACCGGATAAAAGAGCTATTTAAACAAATGAAGTTCGAGAATAAATTAGACCAGGCAGTTAACGAATTAGATCAATCCATTAAAGACCAGGAAAAACTGCTGGAGGAAACGAAAGAACTATCGGAAGACAAAAAGTCCAGGAACAATACTGACAGCTTGAGCAACTTAGCGGATAAGCAAGAAGAAATTAAGGAGCAGTTGGATCAAAGCAAGAAAACATTGGAAGAGCTGAATGAACTGAATAAGGAGCTCGATAACGAAGAAGACCTGCCATCGGAAGAAAAAATAGATGAAGCCATGGAGCAGATGGAGCAAAGCAAAGAGAATATGAAGGGAGGCCAACCCAAGAAAAGCCAGGAGAACCAAAAGAAAGCCATCAGTAAGATGAAGGAAATGAAGAATCAAATGGATGGCCTTCAGAATTCTATGGAAATGGAAATGGATGAAAATAACATGGAGAGCCTTCGGCAGATTTTGCATGGACTAATCAAACTCTCATTCGACCAGGAAAAAACAATGCATGAATTCAACGAAGTGCAGCAAACAGATCCAAAGTATTTGGCCCTTTCTCAAAATCAGCTGAAACTTCAGGACGACTCTAAAGTATTGGAAGACAGTTTATTAGCTCTTGCTAAAAAGGATCCTTTCATGGGCTCCATTGTGATCAAAGAAATCGGGGATTTGAATTCTCATATCGAAAAATCAGTTGAGCATATTCGCGAAAGAAGGAAACCCAACGCCAGTGGCGAGATGCAGTTAAGTATGACGGGCATTAACAACCTGGCGCTCATGATCAATGATCACTACGAAATGATGATGCAGATGATGGCCAACGCAAAGGCGAAAGGCAAAGGCAAGAAGAAGGGAAATATGCAGCTATCTGAAATGCAAAAGCAGTTGAACCAACAAATTGAGCAGATCAAAAATAGCGGAAAGGGTGGGCGTGAACTTTCTGAAGAATTGGCGAGAATGGCTGCTGAACAGGAGCGGATTAGAAAAGGGTTACAAGAACTACAGGAGAAGATGAACAATCAAAATGGTAAAAAACCAGGAGGAGATTTGCCTGCCCAAATGGAACAAACCGAAATGGATTTAGTTAATAAGCAGATTACCGAGCAAACCATACGAAGGCAAAAAGCAATTCTTTCCCGTTTGTTGGAATCAGAGAAATCCATGCGCGAGCAGGACCTTGATGAAGAAAGAAAAGGGGAGGCTGCCAAAGATTATGAGAACGAAATGCCGAAGGAGTTTCTTGAGTATTTAAAATTAAAGGAAAAAGAAGTAGAATTGCTCAAGACAGTGCCGCTTAAGTTATATCCATATTATAAAAAGGAGGCTGGAGAGTATTTTAAGCGGATTGGGAATGAATAAAAACCCCGACACACAATTAATGGAGACCATAAAGATTCAGATTCCTGCAATCAGCGATAACATCAGGATGATCGAAAGTTTCATTGATAACTCTAAAGAGAGGTTTAACCTGGACGAGGATCTTTACGGAAACATAATGATAGCTGTAACGGAAGCGGTTAACAATGCCATCAAACATGGCAGTAAGAGCAATTCTGAAATGAGTGTTTCGCTTGCTCTTTCTCTTACCGATAATGCTATAAAGTTTAGGATTGAGGATGATGGTGGCGGTTTTGACTACTTTAATCTTCCCGACCCCACGGCTCCTGAAAATCTGGAGAAACCAAGTGGCAGGGGCATTTTCCTCATGAAGCACCTTTCCGATGAAGTCGAATTCCTTGATAATGGGAGGGTGGTAGAGCTTAGTTTCTATGTAAATCAATAAATGCGATCCGGCATTTATTTCTTCAAATCAAAAGTTCATTTCCGGTTTTCAAAAAAGACTGCCATTACCCAATGGATTAGATCGACTATAAGGAAAGCGCACAAAAAGCCTGGCTCAATCAATTTCATATTTTGTTCAGATCATTTCCTTTTAGAAATGAACAAGAGGTACCTCAAGCACAATTACTATACAGACATTATAACCTTTGATTATTCTGAAAAAAACATCTTGAATGGGGAGGTTTACATAAGCATTGACCGGGTTAAAGAAAATGCCGGTTTAATAGAAGTCTCGTTTCAAAATGAGCTGTGTCGCGTAGTTATTCACGGAGTTCTGCATCTTCTTGGATTTTCTGACAAAACCTCATCTCAGAAAAAACAGATACGCAGAAAAGAAGATGCCTGCCTATCTTTGCTGTTCAGTTCCACGTGAAACTCACTTAAAATCAACTTTTGAATGTTCCACGTGAAATTCAAAACCAATGCCTTTGTTTAAAGAATACGATATAATAGTAGTGGGCGCTGGTCATGCTGGCTGCGAGGCTGCTGCCGCTGGGGCCAACATGGGTTCAAAAGTACTTTTGATTACCATGGACATGACGAAAATAGCACAGATGTCTTGCAACCCTGCTATGGGTGGGGTAGCGAAAGGTCAAATCGTTAGAGAAATAGATGCCTTGGGTGGCTACTCAGGAATTGTAAGCGATAAGTCGGCAGTCCAATTCAGAATATTGAACAAGTCAAAAGGGCCTGCCATGTGGAGCCCGAGAACCCAAAATGACCGCATGCGCTTTGGTGAAGAATGGAGATCAGCATTGGAGAAAACCCCTAACGTTGATTTTTGGCAAGAAATGGTTAGCGGTTTATTGGTTGATGGCAATAGAGTAGTTGGTGTGCGCACAGCCCTTGGAATAGAGATAAAAAGTAAATCTGTCGTGCTGACTAACGGCACTTTCCTGAACGGCCTTATTCACATTGGTGAGAAACAATTTGGAGGAGGTAGAACAGGGGAGAAGGCTGCAACGGGAATTACCGAGCAACTTGTGAAATTAGGCTTTGAGAGTGGAAGGATGAAAACAGGAACTCCTCCAAGAGTTGATGGACGATCGCTTGATTACTCTAAGATGGAAGAGCAAAAAGGTGATGAGGAGCCTTCAAAATTTTCCTTTTCAAATACTAATCCACTTGTCAAACAATTAAGCTGTTGGATTACATACACCAATCAAGACGTTCATGGAACACTAAGGACAGGCTTTGAAAAATCGCCTATGTTTCAAGGAAGAATTAAAGGGCTAGGGCCACGGTATTGCCCATCGATAGAAGATAAGATCAATCGTTTTGCCGATAGAGAGCGACACCAAATTTTTGTAGAGCCAGAAGGGTGGAACACAGTCGAGATTTATGTGAATGGTTTTTCGACTTCGTTGCCGGAAGATGTGCAGTATAAAGCGCTCACTCAAATTCCAGGTTTTGAAAACGTTAAAATGTTCAGGCCCGGGTATGCAATTGAATATGATTACTTCCCGCCATCGCAACTCAAGCTTACTTTGGAAACGCAACTAATTGACAATCTGTATTTTGCAGGACAAATTAATGGAACCACTGGCTATGAAGAGGCGGCTTGCCAGGGCTTGATGGCAGGAATAAATGCGCACAATAAAGTTCATGAAAAAGAGCCTTTAGTTCTAAAACGCTCGCAGGCTTACATTGGAGTTTTGATTGATGATCTGGTAACCAAAGGCACTCAAGAACCTTACCGGATGTTTACTTCGCGGGCCGAATTTCGAATTTTATTGAGGCAAGACAATGCCGATATCAGGCTTACAGAAATTGGATATAAACTTGGACTTGCGTCTGAAGAAAGACTTAAGGCCCTTCAAAGCAAAATGAAAATGATTTCGAAAAGCATTGAAGAGTTTAGTAGCATTAAATTTCAACCTGAAGAAATTAATTCCGCGTTGCAAGAATTGGGGTCAACGCCAATTGAAATAAAAGTTTCGCTACTCACTTTATTGAAGCGGCCAGAAATAAATATTGCTGATATAAGAAAGATAAAGCCATCAATTGATGCAATCTGCTCACCGTTCAGAAAAGAAGAACTGGAGCAAGCCGAAATCAAAATCAAATATGAGCCTTACTTAGACCGCGAAGAAAAGCTTGCTGCTAAACTTAGTGGTTTAGAGGATTACAAAATTAAACATGACTTTGATTACGACAGGGTAAGGGCTTTATCATCGGAGGCAAGGGAAAAGTTGAAACGAATTCGTCCGGAAACCATCGGCCAAATGTCAAGGATATCAGGAGTATCCCCAGCGGATGTTTCTGTCCTCTCCGTTTACCTTGGGAAATAATGCACGAGATAAGGTCATGTCCTGTTTGCAATTCTTCTCAATGGGAAAATTTTTATCAGGTAACTGACCACTCAATCACCAAAGAAGCTTTCAACTTAATAAGGTGCAGGGATTGCCATTTGGTAGTTACTTCACCTCAACCAGAGAGCGAAATCCTGTCCAGATATTATCAATCCGACAATTACATTTCTCACAGCGGTAGCCCTAGCAGCTTACTAAACTTTGCTTACCTGCAGGCTAGAAAAATATCGCTTCGGTGGAAACGAAATATAATTTCCAGTCAAAAGCCACCAGGTAAACTATTAGACCTGGGTTGCGGTACAGGAGAGTTTCTTCAGGTTATGCAACAGACCGGATGGCATGTTTCCGGAATTGAACCCAATCAATCCGCGAGAAAGAAAGCGGAGAAACTGGTCAATAAATCAATCTTAGAGTCATTAGATCAGCCCACTGATTCATTTGATATTATCACCCTTTGGCACGTGTTAGAACATTTACCCGACCTGAATACAACGGTTGAAAAGCTGAAGGCTATCCTAAAACCCGATGGGCGATTTTTAATTGCCGTTCCTAATTACAACTCCCATGATGCACAATACTACAAAGAGTTTTGGGCCGGCTATGATGTTCCCCGTCACCTTTGGCATTTTAATCAAAAGGCAATGGTATTGTTTTTGCAAAAGCATGGGCTGGTTTTGGAAAAAATAATTCCTATGAAATTAGATGCCTTCTATGTTTCCATTCTTAGTGAGAAATACAAACGCAATTTCAAAGCAGGAATTACTAGTTTAGTCTCAGGCTTCATGACTGGGCTATCCTCAAACCAACAGGCCAAACTCACCGGAGAGTATTCCAGCCTGATTTATATTGCCAGGAAATGAAACAATTTCTCATTATCCTTTCAGCCCTTGGAATGGCATCATGCGCTAACGTGACCTCTCCTACGGGTGGGCCGAAAGATACAATCCCGCCAACACTTAAGACTTCAATCCCCAGACAAGAGCAAACCAATTACAAAGGGAGCCAGATATTGCTTGAGTTTGATGAATTAATGAAACTCAAAAATCCTAAAGATGAAATTATCATTACGCCCGAAATCAAAGACGTAAAATATACGGCTAAAAAAAAACTGGTAGCTATTGATTTAAATGAAAAACTAAAAGACAGCACAACCTATAGCATCGCCTTCCGTGAATCACTCCAGGATTTAAACGAAGGCAACCCCGCAGAAGACCTTCATTTGGCCTTCAGCACAGGCAACATAATTGACTCGTTAAGCATCAGCGGAAATGTGCAACAATTATTAAAAGGTTTACCGGCTGAAAAGTACACCGTGGCTCTTTATCAGTCGGACACGTTCAACCTTTTTAAACACAAGCCCGTTTATTTTACAAGGACAAACAAACTAGGCAACTTCAAAATATTAAACCTAAAGGCAGGGGATTACTTTATTTACACGTTCGAGGACAAGAATAAAAACCTGCTTCTCGAAAGTAAAACTGAAAAATTCGCGTTCAAACCTAATCGGATTTCATTACAAGCTCAGCAGGATTCCGTTCAACTTAAAACTATAGCCCTTGATTCCAGGCCAATAGTAATAGCGGGCATACGAAGTCTTGGGCATTTCACCAAAGTGCGATTCAATAAAAACCTAACTTCATATTCCATTACCTCACTTGATTCGATGGATCGAAAAATCCGGCATTGCTTTTCCTCTTCACAATCGGAAGTGGATATTTTTCCAACCAAACCATCAACCGACAGCACGCTGATAAGATTAATTGCCACCGACTCACTAAACCAAACGAATGATTCAACCTTCTATGTGAAGCAAACGAATTCAAAAAGCTTAAAAGAGAAAATTAAGATAGAATCGGCCAGGTGCCAATTCATTGAAACTTCACAAAAGCTTTATGCGGAATTTAAGGTAACAGAATTACTCAAGAATATATTTCCTGATAGCATGTACATCATGCCTGACACGATTACCCGGTTTGCTTTTAAAAAAGGAGAAATTAAGTACGATACCATTTTCAGAAAAATCAGCATAGAAAAAACGTTTGAGAAAAAAGATTCAATAAAGTGGAAGCAAGCCAAACTCATATTAGCTACAATGGCCTTCACGTCTATCCATGGCGATTCCTCCAGGAGAACTGTTTTGCCCATCACTTATATCACCCCGGAAGAGACAGCCACCCTCATTATTGAATTTCCCTATGAAAAATCAAATACAATAGTTGAATTGTTAAATGAAAACTATGAACCCATTGCTGTTGTTCGACAAACTAAAACCCTTACCTTAAAAAATATAAAGCCTTCAACTATTCTGCTGCGGGCGATCTCTGACGAAAATAAAAATGGAGTTTGGGATCCCGGCAACCCAAACAGCAAAATTTTACCTGAGCCTGTTACCTTCTATAAAAACCAGGAAGGAAAAAGACAAATTCCATTACGCGCTAATTGGGAAGTAAATATTAAGTGGAATTATTGAGCTTGTGTGCAAATCTCTCATCTAAAACCAAAACATCAGACCTCTGTTAAAAACTTGAGAAGCCCTAATCAATCTATACACATTCTACCAACCCTCCTTTTGTCAACTTCAGCTCTAAAACATTAATTGTAGATTTGTTAATAATTCCCGAAAGCCCATCGTTTAGACTAAAATTACCGTTATATAAAATAAAACTATAAACAATTCATCCGCACTCATGTATAATCAACATTTCAACAAAGGTTATTATTATGATTATTCTTTATATATAATAGTATTAATACTAATAACAGTGTTGAGTGTTGATAAAGCGGCCGCGCAGCAGCAGGATATTAATATTGCGATTGAGTATTGGTCGAAAGGGGAGAAGGAAAAAGCGTACGAATTATTCAGGTCTTTGGCCAAGACGAATGATAACCTTCCGCTTATCCACAATAATTATTTGAATGTGCTCTTGACACTTTCCAAATACAAGGAAGCGGAAGATCATGTTGAAAAAATGATCAGGCGTGATCCGAACAATCTTGACTACAGGGTGGACCTTGGCATTGCCTATGTAAAACAAGGGGATTTACCTAAAGCTGAGAAGTATTTTAAATCAGTAATAAAAAATAATTTGGAAGATCCATTCAGAATAAAAGTTATTGCCGATCACCTTTTGTATAATGGTCTTCCGGAATATTCTGAAATGGCCTTTAAGGAATTACGGCAGTTTTCATCGGGCAACCAAAACCTGTTCGCCCTGGAGTTGGCCAACATTTACCGTGCGCAGGGAAAGAAAGATGAAATGGTTTCTGAATATTTGAATTATGTTACACAATCTCCATCCAACATAAACTATGTAAAAAACCTGCTGCAGATTTTATTATCGAAACCCGATGAGTTGGAAAGCCTGGAAAAAATATTGCTTGAAAAAGTTCAACGTTACCCAGACTCGGAGGTGTTCATCGACTTATTGATTTGGGATTATCAGCAACAAAAGAATTTTTATGGAGCTTTTATTCAGGCCCGTGCCTATGATAAGCGGTTTGGAAAAGGTATTCCAAAGAAAATATTTGAAATTGCCCAGGTAGCGTTCAACAATAAAGATTACGACAACGCGGAACGGTGTTATGGTGCCATAGTTAAAGATTTCCCTTCGAGTGAGGAATATTTGGCTTCACGCCTGGGCCTTATCCGCACCACCGAGGCCAAGGTGAAACGGAAATTCCCAATCAATACCGATAGTGTGAAATTCCTGATTGGGCAGTACCAGAATTATATTGTTCAGTTTCCTGAGATTGCGACCTCATTTGAATCTCTAATCAGTGAGGCTCAGCTTTACGCCTATTACCTGAACCGGTTTGATTCAGCAGTGGCCAGGCTCAACCGGGTAATTGCCAGCGCCAAGGCCACGCCCTACCTGAAGGCTAAAGCTAAATTAGAGACTGGCGATATTTATCTTTTAAAAGATGAACCCTGGGAAGCCACGCTGCTTTATTCTCAAGTTGAAAAGTCCCAACGGGATTCCCCCTTAGGGTACGAGGCTAAACTGCGGAATGCACGGCTCTCTTATTTTCAGGGTAATTTTAAATTGGCCGAAGCCCACCTCGATATTTTAAAAGAAGCCACAAGCCGCGAAATAGCCAACGATGCCATGGAGCTAAGCCTTCGCATAAAAGAAAACACAGCCATGGATTCGGTTGGAGCGGCTCTTACCCTTTATGCGGCTGTTGAAAAATTGCTGTACCAAAATAAAACAGAAGATGCTCTGAAGAAAATTGAGGAACTTAAAAAAGGACAGGACACCAATAAGCAGGATTCAACTTCTTTCATTTCAAATTATAGCATTCTCGATGATGTGTATTGGCTGGAAGCCAATCTGCGGCTGAAGAAAGGTGAATTTACCGAGGCCATTGATTTACTTCAAAAAATCTTAACCGAGTACCCGGATGATGTGCTGGCCGATGACGCTTATTTCACCCAGGGCGAGATTTATCAACACCAATTGCACAACAAAGAGAAGGCCATGGAAATCTACCGGGAGTTTCTCAACAAATTTCCTGGCAGCGTGTATGCCGCTGAAGCACGGAAAAGATTCCGGTTATTGCGTGGGGATTTTAATGGCCAGGAGGTGAATTGATTTCATCGAATTGTTTCCAAAAAAAGGCAGCCCTTAACAGGCGACCTTTTCTATAAAATATTCCTTGAAGGCAATTCTCAATTATTAATCACCTGCTCCTTCTTCTCCAAAATCACAGCCGGATAGTTTTTCTCTTTGAAGGTTTGGTTATAACGATTAATGTCCTGATTGTTTTTTTCGAGAGCGGTTTTGAGTTTGTTCCATTCTTCAGCCTTTGTTGGTGTTGTGGGAAGAAGTGCGCGCGGGATCACCAACAAACAAGGCAAATCAAAAACAATTGCTCCGCCTTTGTTGGTGTTGTGGGAAGAAGTGCGCGAGGGATCACCAACAAACAGGTGAATCAAAAACAATTGTAAAATGTAAATGGCTTCAAATTTACTCTCAGGTTGGCCGCTCAATTATTAATCACCTGTTCCTTCTTCTCCAAAATCACAGCCGGATAGTTTTTCTCTTTGAAGGTTTGGTTATAACGATTAATATCCTGATTGATTTTTTCGAGAGCGGTTTTGAGTTTGTTCCATTGCTGCTGAATATCGCCCAGCCTGTCCCGAACACCTTGCGTCACACGCGGGTCGTGCACATCCATTGAACCGCGCACGTTCATGAATTCACTGTTTAACTTATTGGGAAAATTGATCACATCCTGGAAATTTTTCGAGCGCGGTTCAACAATGTTACTTTCCCACTTTTCAATTTGTTTAATAATCTCCTTGCCGTTGTTAATCAATTCTTTGGCGTTGGGGTCGTTCTTGAGCAAATCGGAATAAGACTCAATTTGCTTTTTCACTTTGCGCATGTTGTTTACCGAGTTGTGCATGTCGTTCATGCCTTCTTCCGTTTGATTGATCAGCTTTTGTTGTTCCGCCCAATCGGCTGAAGTTATGTTGGTGAGTTTTGGATCGGCCACGATTTCAAATTCCGTTTCAGATGACTCGCCCTTGTATTTCATCCTGGCCTTGTACTTACCGGGCGCCACCCGGTGACCCCGATAATCACCATACACATAAACACCGGGCACATCAGTGAGTGCCTCAGTTCGGAAATCCCATGCAAACCGGTTTACTCCAGCCTCAGAAGGAATAACAGCCGGTGCAGGCGGGCCGCCAGGGTAAGACTTGAAAGACTCATTCTTTTGATTTGTAAAACTCCGAAGCTGTTTCCCGTTCAAATCAAGTATCTCAAGCGTGAGTTTGTTGGTGTCTGCCTTTTCTTTCACATAGTAATCAAGTAAGACTCCCTCTGAAGGGTTTTGACCAATGCCCGGAATTTCAATGCCCATGGTGGCCAGGAACGCAGGAGGTCCGCTTAACCGGTACGTTGGTTTAGGCTGGAACAATTTCAGATTAGCCACAAACTCACCCTTCGATTGTTGAATAGCACCCAGGTCATCCAGCACCCAAAAGGCCCGGCCGGCTGTCGATGCCACCAAATCATTATCGCGGATAATAATATCCGTTACCGGAACAACCGGAAGGTTTAGCTGAAGTTTGCTCCACTGCAATCCGCCATTAAACGAAACATAAAATCCTCTTTCAGCTCCGGCATACAAAAGGTCTTTCACTTTCTTGTCTTCACGGATTACTTTTATGAAGTCATCGGTGTCAACGCCAGTTGAAATTCTGGTCCACTTGGTTCCATAGTCGGTTGACTTGTAGGTGTACGAATTAAAATCATTGAACTTGTATCGCGTTGCCGTTATATAAACCGTGGCCTTGTCGTGTGGAGAAACTTCAATGGAATGGATAATGCTTTCAGGCAAATCTTTTGGGGTGATGTTAGCCCACGATTTCCCCGCGTCTTTGGTGATGTGAACCAACCCGCAATCACTTCCGGTGTAAATCAATCCTTTTTCATGTAGCGATTCCATCACATAATAAATCGTATTGTAATTTTCCCCACCGGCTCCTTCGTTGGTGATGGGCCCACCGCTCACATCTTGTTTGGTGGAATCGTTGCGGGTTAAGTCTCCGCTGATTTTTTCCCAGCTAAATCCACCGTTGGTTGACCGGAACAAAACATTGCCTGCATGATAAAGTGTTTTAGGATCGTGCGGTGAGTTCATGATGGGCGCATTCCAGTTGAACCGGTATTTCATTTTCTTGGGCGCCCACCCCAGATTGGTGGCCGGGTATTCCATGATGTCTTTCGCCTCACCTGTTTTCGGATCAAGCATTTCAATCTGGCCCTGATAGCATCCTCCAAAAAATAATTGCGGATCGTTGGGGTTATCAAAGGCGATGTAAGCACTCTCGCAGCCGGGGCCATTTGTCCAATCTTTATCCGTAATCCCAGCCCCATTTGTGCGGCTAACAATCATTACCGAAGAATTATCCTGCTGACCACCATAAACCCAATACGGCATCCGGTTGTCAACATTAACGCGGTAGAATTGTGCTGTGGGTTGATTGTTTATTGGCGACCATGACTTCCCGGCATTGAAAGAAATTTCCCCGCCACCATCATCGGCTAAAGCTAAGTTGGTGCTTGATTTTGGATTGATCCACAGGTCGTGCGTGTCACCATGCCCCACGCGCACATTCTGAAAAGTTTTTCCTCCATCAATAGATCGAAGTATGGGCGCATTCAAAACCCAAACAATATCTTCGTTCAACGGGTCAGCAAAAACCTCCATGTAATACCAGGACCGGGCGGTTAGCGTTTGATCGCTCGTCATCAGGGTCCATTTTTTTCCGCTTTCGTCCGAGCGATAAACTCCGGCTTTTGATTTCTCAGCTTCAACAATTGCATACACTTTATTGGGATTCGCCCTCGACACAGACACTCCAATTTTTCCCATTTCTTTTGGAAGGCCTTCCATAATTTTTGTCCATGTCTCACCCATGTCTGTTGATTTCCAGATGGCGCCATTCGGGCCGCTCTCCACTTTCCACGGGTAGCGCCTGTGTGGCCAGGTAGCAGCATAAAGAATTCTCGGATTTGTCATGTCCATCGAAAGGCTGCTCACGCCTGTGTTATCATCAACAAACAAGGTGCGCTTCCAGCTTTGTCCGCCATCCACGGATTTATAAACACCACGCTCCGGACTTGAACCATGCACCGCACCCTGAGCACCGACCAACACAATGTCTGCATTAGTGGGATGAATGACGATGTCGGTAATGTGCCGGGTTTTTTCCAGTCCAATGTTCTTCCAGGTTTTACCGGCATCGGTGGATTTATAAACACCATCGCCAAACGAAGTCATCACACCGCGCACGGCATGTTCGCCCGTGCCGACATAAATTACGTTGGGATCATTCTCGCTCACCGCGATGTCTCCGATAGATCCAACCTTAAAAAAACTATCCGAAATATTTTTCCAGTTCTTGCCGGCATCTTCTGTTTTCCAGACACCGCCACCGGTGTAGCCTGTAAAATAAATTTGATCGTTTTGAACCACGCCCGAAATAGCGTTGGCCCGCCCTCCGCGAAACGGCCCGATGTTGCGCCACTTGAGACCTTTGTAGAGATCGGGATTGAACTTGGGTTGAGCGGGAGTTTCTGTTTTTGATTTTTGAGCGAATACAGAAAGGGTAAAACAAAGTAGTGTAAAAAGCAGGAAGGAGTTCTTCATAGGTTTATGATTTGACAACAATTTGAAAAGTTTTTTCTGAAATGCGAAAAGGAATTATTTGGTTGCGCTATATCAGTCAGACCAGACAGACTTTCACCCTATATTTTAATTTTTTGGCATTTTATAATGGCATTTAAATAAAATCATCGAATTTATTGCAATAATCAATCTTTTTAGGACAAATTCGGAATCTGATTCCGGATTTGTCCAAATTGACTACTTTTGATTTATGATTAGCCGTGCTACAGAACTCCGTTTAAAGAAACTGGCGGGTTCGTTTCGAGGGGTTGCGGTAATTGGACCGAGGCAAAGTGGCAAGACCACATTGTGCAGAAAAGCTTTCCCAACCAAGCCTTACGTTTCACTGGAAAACCCAGATGTTGCAGACTTCGCCAAAACAGATCCACGCGGATTTTTCGCCCAGTTTAAAGAAGGGGCAATTTTAGACGAGGTTCAGCGGGTACCACATTTGTTTTCCTACCTCCAGCAGATACTTGATGAAACAAAAAAGCGTGGCCTTTACATTTTAACCGGTTCAAACAATTTCCTTCTTCAGGAAAACATCACCCAAACTTTGGCGGGCCGGATTGCCTATCAGCAATTGCTGCCGTTGAGTTTGAGCGAATTGAGGACTGCTAAAAAACTTAAGCCTGATTTCAGTTGGCATATCATAACCGGAGGTTATCCGGAAGTAATATCCAAAAAGCTGAACCCGATGGATTGGTATCCATCCTACTATCAGACATACGTGGAACGCGATGTGAGGCAAATAAAATCGATCATAAACTTGATGGACTTCACGAAGTTTATTCGACTTTGTGCCGGAAGGACGGGCCAACTCCTGAATTTATCTTCGCTTGCCAACGACTGTGGCATTGATCAAAAAACAGCGACATCCTGGCTTGGCGTTCTGCAAAGCAGTTTTATCATCTACTTGCTCAGGCCATACTTCAATAACTTCAATAAGCGGCTGGTGAAGTCTCCCAAATTATATTTTTATGACACAGGACTCGCCAGTTCGTTACTTGGAATTTCCAACCCCGACCAGATTGCTCTACACGCGGCAAAGGGCGCCTTGTTTGAAAACCTTGTAGTAACCGAGCTGCTGAAAGATAGAATGAACAAAGGCCTCTTGGACAACCTTTATTTTTGGCGCGACAAAACCGGGAACGAGGTGGATGTTTTAATTGACGATGATGGAAAAATGACAGCCCTTGAACTGAAGGCCGGGGAAACTATTTCTTCAGATTACTTTAAAGGACTTGAATACTTCAAAGTCCAGGTGCCTTCATCTGCCGGTAAAGT
>JAYUHI010000464.1:0-3330 GCA_043767095.1 Bacteroidota bacterium | reverse complement strand
TCGGGTTTCAAAGTTTTTTGATAAAATTTTAGAAAGGTATCGTATTCTTCTGCAAAAGTTACTTTACGATGATGTTCAGGTTGATTGAGTATATACTTACAAACTTTATCAACGTCAGACTTTGATACGAAAAAAGCTGAAGCAGATTCCTGCCATTCAAAATGACCGCTGCAAAGTTTATTTTGATTGATAAATTGCTTTGAACTATCAGCAATAATTGTGGCCAGGGATTGTTCAGATAATTTTGGAGAGCGCGAAACAAGAAAATGAACATGCTCCGGATTTGCGTAAATCGAATATAAATGTGATTCGTTATTGTTTACGATGCCAGTGATGTACTTCTCAATCCGTTCCCGGTGCTTTTCTGAAATGAGAGGTAGGCGGTGGAGGGTGGTAAGGATAAAATGAGTATAGATGTTATTGTATTCTATTTTCATCTTGCTATCGGATAAGGTAATAAGGTTAATCTCTATTGGTTTTTATTTTCTACTAAGGTTGCCTACGTCAAAAAAAAGATGATGATAACAAATTAAATATTTGCAGAATTGGTTCACACAGCGGTTAACAAAATTGTTGGAGGCGATTTTGCTTATTCCTTCCTCATTACATTGCCAAATCTTTTCGCTGGTCATTAACCGTAGTAGTTGCAGCAATGATGGCATCAGGCGTTTTAATTTTCCGGCTTCGTCTAATCTTTACACACTGGGTGACAACATCAGGAGTAAGACTCAGTACATGAGCATCCTGAATAAATTCTTTTACTATTGCTTCCTTGTCTTTGTCAGGGTTTAACCAGGAGAGCGCTTCAATCTCGGTGATAACGGATATGGTAGGTGTTTGATCAATAACCTCTGCGATAAACTCCATCCCCTTTTTTGTAAAAAGTCCGGAAAAATAATTTGAAATCACATTATTGTCAATCAAGTATTGTCCCATTCTTTTCGCATTTGTTGAGTGTGTTCATTGAAGCTTTTTGAATCTTCTTTAGAGAAAACGCCCTTGTACTTTTCAGATAACTTAATCTTAGGCTTGCCTGGGGCATTCTTTTTTTCTATCAACCCTTCTTGTTTTTTAAAGACGATAAGTTCCAACTCTTCGCCCAAATAATCATCAGGAAATTCTAAAGCTACTGTGAAGTTGTTTTGCGTAGGTGTTATATATTTTCGTATCATATTGCTTTTGTTTTAAATCATTCCATTTAGGCTCCTTTGATAATTATGCTTTTGACTTCTTTAGCAAAGATAATTTTTTTGGGACTATCCAACAGTCTTTGTCAACCAACTATTGCCCCTTCTATTCAACGACTCCATAATTTTCTTCTCGTTCTTTTGCAACTCCCGCCTGAGCGATGAGAGCAGCCACGGCTGGCGCAGGTTATCGGTTGGCTGTTTTTCAGGCTTAAAGAAAATATCTTTCAGCTTGATTTGAAAGGGCGATGGAATGGCATCGGATAATTTTACCACCACTACCGGCACGCTGGTGGGAAGCTTTTTCAAAATCAGGTCAACTTCACCTGCAGGTGTTAAAGCCGACACACAAACGAATGCTGCCTTGTTCACATTCACGAACACACCGGGCGCTTTTTCCTTTTGCCACGAGGCAGCCGTAATTTGAAAGAGTTCATTTTTCTTGTCACCTAATCCTGCCAATTTAGGCACCTCCTGGTCTTGCGGCATGCGCACCTCATAGCCATTGCGTTGCAACGCTTCAAATAAATTTCTCACCTGGTCTTTGTAAACATTGAGCAGTTCGGTTTCAAATGCCCCCCCTTGTAAGTTGAAGCCATGAAAGTAGCTCACATAAAAATACAGATGTGAAGCGTAGGGGTCCTTCATCTCCGGAATGCGCACCACCAGCTGACCGCTCTTGGCATAAATTTTCCAGACGATGCGTTGAATATTATCCCCTGTTTCAAACTCCTTATAATTGACATACTCGCCTTCCACCCGTTTCGGTATATCAATCCGGTGAACTTGCTCTTCGGTCGCGTTCGGCTGGGCTTTTATTTTTTGCTCGGCTTGTGGCCGGGGCAGGGTGAACAATTGTTGCGTGAAGGGGATGGTGCATGGCAGTGAAACCAGTCCGAGCATATCGCAAAACGAAATCATGACTTTCTCAACATCGTAAATGCCGCGGTCGTGCAGCAGGGTGCTACCGCTTCCGTGGATGCCGGCCCGCCACCAATGCCGGAGTTTGGGAATACTCCCATTAAGAATAATTTTTTCAGAAACTCTTTTTTCAGAAAATATTAACCGGCAGTGGATGGTGCCCAGCAGTGGCCTGATCACAGAACCAACCAGCAACACCGTGAGTTGCACCCAGCCTGCCTCGGCCTTTTGGCCATCGCCAAATTTTAACTGAACGGAAACGGTTTTGTTTTTAACACCCTGCTGGAAATATATCCACGTAACTACGGCCGTTAGCAGGCTCAAACTGCAAAGGCCAATCAAGGTCCATTGAACCAGCACCAGGAAAAGCCGCATCACCAGCCAGAGGTTAGAATCGTCCTGGCCGTATTCATTCTTCAGCCAAATGCTTACGAACCAAATAACCAATATGGATAGCAGCAATTGAACTCTGATCCCTGCCCGTTTCGACCAGTAGGATGAACTTTTGATTATAGCTGATAGAGACATCGGTAGCACAAAAAAATTTAGACCGAATAAAAGAAAAATATTCTACATATCCAGTTTTAGACTGTGGCTTGTTAAACTCCTGCGTTTCCAAAACAGTAGTTAGGTAAAATGATTGTCTTGGTGTCCAACCCGATTGATTGAATAAGTTAATAAATATCTGTTTCTTCGGCCTCTTGATTTTAAACCTGATCCCCATGAAAAAAATTTATTTCCAAACCCTGGTCATATTATTAGCCGCTCTGAGTATAACCGGATGCAAAACTGGAAAAGAAAATTCCGGTGGCGTTACTGTTTCCATTGCTGAGAGAAGAAAACTCGAACGAAGTTCCGATCAATCTGTAGAGAAAAAGATTGATGAATTGCTTCAGCAGATGTCCCTCGAAGAGAAAATCGGGCAGATGACTCAAATTAATAGTTCGGGCATAGTGGCCAATTCCAATTGGGGGGCGGGGACAGATTTAAAGATCGAAATGAAAGTTGATACCGGCATATTGGGGAACATGCTTCGGAAGTACAAGGTTGGATCATTCTTGAATGGGATTGCCGTTCCGGCCGAGACCTGGTTTCAATTTTACAAAGACCTGCAGGAGTTTAACATGAAAACTTCGCGATTGAAAATCCCGGTCATCTATGGCATAGACCACATGCATGGCCCAAACTACCTGGAAGGCAGCACCATTTTTCCTCATGCCAT
>JAYUHI010000463.1:0-7879 GCA_043767095.1 Bacteroidota bacterium | reverse complement strand
ATGCCCGCCAGGTTTTAATCAAAGAGCATGACGGCCTGTTTCTTAACCTGCTCGACCAGGTTATTATTAAAGTAAAGATTTTCGGATTTCATTTTGCGAGCCTAGATATCCGGCAACACAGCGCCAAGCACGGCATCATTTGGAAACATGCGCTCCATGAGGCGGGGCAACCCTGGGATGGCCTGAGCGATCAGGAAAAAATTAAACAGATTCTTACTTTTCAATCGAACCTTCCGGAAGATGAACCAACTTTTAAAGAAGAACTGGAAGGCTTCCGAACTATAAAAAAAATACAGCAGGCCATTGGCGTGAGCGCCTGTCAACGATACATCATCAGCAACTGCTCCTCGGCTCTTAATGTGATTGAAGTTTTTCAATTAGCCAGCCTGCTTACCGCTGATGGCGGAAAACTAAACCTCGATATTATTCCGCTCTTTGAAAGCATTGACGACCTGGCCCATGCAGCCCTGGTGATGGAACAGCTATTCACGGTGAAAGAATATCGCGATCATGTAAGTCAACGCGGCAACAGACAGGTAATCATGCTGGGGTTTTCGGATGGAACAAAAGATGGCGGCTACCTGCGCGCCAATTGGTCCATATTCAGGGCGAAAGAAGAACTTACTTCTGTTTCTTTAAAGCATGGCATTACCGCAATTTTCTTTGATGGACGGGGCGGCCCTCCTGCACGCGGTGGTGGCAACACCCACGATTTTTATGCATCGCTCGGCCCCACCATAGAGAGCAGTGAAATTCAAATCACCATCCAGGGGCAAACCATTTCCTCCAATTTTGGAAAGCTGGGATCGTGCACCTACAATTTAGAGCAACTGCTGTCGGCAGGAGTTGAAAACGATGTGTTTGCTGCCAAAGCCCCGTTGAGTAATGACGAAAAGAAACTGTTGGATCAATTGGCAGAAGCCGGATACCAATCGTATTTAAAACTCAAGTTGCATCAGAATTTTACTTCGTATTTGCAGGAGGTAACGCCTCTCCCGTTTTTTGCGGACAGCAATGTGGGGTCAAGGCCAGCCAAACGCACGGCCTCGGCAGAATTAAAACTCGAAGACCTCCGGGCCATTCCTTTTGTTGGCTCCTGGGCGCAGATGAAACAAAACATCCCTGGTTTTTTTGGCGTGGGCAGCGCGCTGCAGCAAGTGTTCGGCAACGGATTAAAAGAACAGGTTCAAAAACTTTTTCAAAGCTCGCTTTTCTTCCGCACACTGCTTAGCAACAGCATGATGTCGCTCACCAAGACATACTATCCGGCCACCTCGCACTTGCAGCACGATCCGAAGTTCGGACCGATTTGGAAAATGATGTTTGATGAATATCAGTTGTCTAAAAATTTAATCCTGGAAGCATCCGGTCAAAAAGTATTGATGCAGAGCAATGCCTCCATTCGCGAGTCTATCAAGTTGAGAGAGCGTATTGTGCTGCCGCTCATTGCCATTCAGCAATATGCGCTTCAGAAAATCAGGAAAGAAAAAGAACTGGATCCGACATTGCGCACCTTAATTGTGCGGTGCATGTTTGGGATTATCAATGCAGCCAGAAATTCGGCTTAGATTTTGGTTCTACCCTGCACCATTCGCCTAACCTTAATTTTGAACCACATAAGGCACATAGACACATAGGATATTCACATAGGTTGGCCATTTTCTATGTGTGTATTTTCTATGTGCCTACCGTGGCTGCGGCAGGCAGGTCTTTCTATGTGGTTCAAAATGCGGCAAGGCGGAGCTACCCGATGATGATTTTTTAAGAGGCGTCAGAACTCAGGAAACCTCAACAGCACCATTCGCCTAACCTTAATTTTGAACCACATAAGGCACATAGACACATAGGATATTCACATAGGTTGGCAGTTTTCTATGTGTGCATTTTCTATGTGCCTACCGTGCCTGCGGCAGGCAGGTCTTTCTATGTGGTTCAAAATGCGGCAAGGCGGAGCTATCCTCCAAAATTCAGGGTAGAGCCAGATTTTTTGAATTCCAAAAAAATAAGTTAACCCCAGATTATGGGTTAAACTACAGCACCTTCTTCTCCGACTTCTTTAAGATCAACTCCTGCAGCCAGCTTTCCAATTGCAGGCACTCTACGGGATTGAGTGCAGTGATGGATAATGTTATCGGCTGGTTCTTTCCCGTGAAAATATCTTTCAAGGCCGTGAGTGGATTCTCCTGAACCTTTTGCCAGTGCGTTACATCTTCACGGGTCAGAATTCTCAAGGTTGAATTCAAATTAGATTTGGCCGGGGCGAACGAATAAACAATGCGGTCCACATTTTCTATCGGCAATGCCTTTTGGTTTTTCATAGTGCCGGTTGACTTCGAGAACTCATAATATTCCAACTGGACTTTACTCACCGCCACAGCATAACGTGTGGTAGCATCTTTAATTAATTTCCGGATGATAGAAACCATCACGATCAGAAACACAAAGACCATAAACCCAACCACACCGTAAACAAAAAAATCCATGTCACCCCCAAAGCCCGAGAATGCCGTGCTGAGTATGCTGAGAAAAACAACACTGAACACAATCAGGAAGACAGGCATCCAAAAAGAAACTTTATTTTGCCAGTGAATAACGGTTTTATCAATCCCCTCTTGTTTGGAAATTTTGGCAGTGAGTTTGGCTGATGGCGATAACGTTGAAGGCTTATTTAAGGCCACTTGTGCCCGCAAGATGCTTAACGCGGCTTCGGCTTTACCCAATGAACCCGATTGAGTTAAAAACCATTCGCCCCCATCTTTCTTTTTGAGGAACACGTGGTAGGTGTATGTCGTGGAGGAAGATCGCCCAGAAGAGGAAGAAGAGGTTTGCTTCTCTACGTGAATATCAAATCCTTCAATTTCATCGTAGCGAATGTAACCCATTTCATTTCCGCCTTTTATCATTTCAATAATCACAAGTGCTTTGTTATGATCGAAGGTGATTTGCTCGGGTGTTGTGTTTCGGGTTTGTTTCGGAATGTAAAGGCCAGCACCAATAAACAGTGAGCCAAATCCGGGGAACAAAAGCCGGAAGAGAATATTGGGCATCTCCCACGAGTCCATAAAGACATTGAGCATGATGCCGATAAAGAGGAAGAGGCTTCCTGCACCAACAAAAATGGCCGCGAGTCCTTTAACCGCATCGCGTTCAAAAATTATTTTATTGGAATCGGAGGTGGTGATATGATAAGGCATAGATTGAATTTCTCGTCAATCTACGCGAAGCCTGAGCAGGTAGCAATACCGGGAGATACGGATTTATTCTTTATCTTAGTGATGCCACGACTTCGAGTCGTGGCATCACTCACCATCAGCCCAACCTTATCGGCAACTCTCTATACCTCTTCCCGGTCGCGGCAAAAATAGCGTTGGCCAATGCTGCGGCAACCGGAGGCACGGGTGGCTCGCCAACTCCGGTCGGTTTCTCATCACTATCCACCAGGTGAACAAAAATTTCAGCAGGTGCATCGCTCATGCGCGATACCTGGTAGGTATCAAAATTAGTTTGCTCACTCCGTCCATTCTTGAACGACATTCCTGATTTAAGTGCACCGCTCAACGCGAATACTGCTCCACCTTCAAACTGATTGAGCACAGAATTCCGGTTCACGGCTATGCCGCAATCCACCGCATAATGCAATTCAGGAATGGAAATTTTACCATTATCATCAACTACTACATGCACCACGCAGGCAACATAGGTTAGAAAACTTTTGTGCGCACAGATGCCCATGCCATGCCCTTTAGGTAATTCTTTTCCCCAGCCTGATTTATCGCGCACCAACTCAATCACTCCACGCAATCGTTTCGTGCTCCACGGAAATTTGTCCAATGGCTCACCATAGTTTTCATATTTATCGATGACTAATTTATCAAACTCAATATTTCTGTCGGGGCCGAGGAGTTCCAATAAATTTGCCACCGGATCAACACCGCGATAAGTTGCAATCTCATCGAGCATGCTTCCCACAGCAAAGGCATGCTGGATGTTGCACACCGAGCGCAGCCATCCAATTCTTGTTTTAGCCATCGCCTCGTGCGATTCGCACTGAATGTTTGGAATGTCGTACGGAAAATCAACCATTCCCAACTGCAACTCACCGCCACTGGGTTCGATTTCTTTGACATTGGTTGTTCCCCCGATGGGCGGAAACACACTGCGATGGTTCCAGGCTGTAACTTTCTTTTGATTATCGAACGCCACCCGGATGTGCTGCACGCTAACCGCGTGAAAGAAATCATTAGTCAAATCATCTTCACGCGTCCACGTTACTTTTATGGGTGTGCCCGTTTCCTTTGCAAGCAGAGCAGCTTCTACAGCAAAGTCGGGCTTGGCCTTTCGTCCGAATGCACCGCCCAGTAACGTAACATTGACAGTAACATCTTCCGCTTTCAGCCCAAGCGATTTGGTCACGCTATCTCGCACCCATTGAGGTGATTGAACAGGCGCCCACACTTCGCACTTGCCATCCTTGAAAACGGCCAGTGCATTGGGTGGCTCCATCGGAGCATGCGACAAATGCGGAATCACGAAAGTGGATTCCAGCACTTTGCTTGCCCCGGACATTGCCTGATCAATTTTTCCCTGCGAGCGTCTAACCTTTCCTGTCTTCTTTACCTTGGCCTTCATCTCGTTGATATAGGCTTCAGTGTTGTAATCACCATTCGCACCGAAGTCCCATTCTATTTCTAATTCTTTTCTCGCGCTGATGGCCGCCCAGGTATTATCGGCAATGATAGCAATGCCGCCCATAGGCACATGAAAATCAACCGGGAAACCGGAGGCAGGGAGTTCAATAATTTTTATCACACCCGGAATAGCCTTGGCTTTTTCGGCATTGAACGATTTCACCTTCCCACCGGCAACCGGGCACCGGGCAATCACGGCATACTTCATTCCATCAATCTTCGCATCCAAACCATAAATGGCTGACCCGTTGGCGATGAAGGGAGCATCGTATGTGCCTGTTGACTTGCCAATATACTTCCAATCGGCTTTGTTTTTTAGTTTGATCTCTTCGTCTTTAGGGGCTTGAAGTTTTGAAGCAGCCTCCGTCAGATCCGCGAAAGCGAGTTTCTTGCCGCTGCTATGAACCACTTCATGATTGAGTGCTTTGCATTCCGTTACCGAAACACCCCATTGATTGGCGGCAGCCTGCTCGAGCATCAATCGCGCGGAGGCGCCTGCTTTGCGCATGGGTTCGAAAAACATCCGAACGGAATATGAACCATCCGTATTTTGGTCGCCATATTTTTTGTCATCGCCTACGGCCTGCACCAGTTTTACTTTTGTCCAATCCGCTTCCAGTTCATCAGCAATAACCAAAGGCAGATTGGTTCGGATGCCGGTGCCCATCTCCTGGCGGTGCGCAACAATCGTCACCGAGCCATCGCCATTGATGGTGAGATACACATTAGGTGAGAACGGCACACCCGGTTTTTTTGGAGCGCACTGCATTTGCAAGCCCAGGATTACACCGGTGGCAGATAGTCCTGTTGCTTTTAGAAAAGAGCGCCTGTCAATTTTGCGGATGACGGCTTCTTCAAGGGCTGCGAGGGTGGATTGTGGTTTCATAAGTTAAAGGATGGCATTGTGAAGTTAGGAAAAGTATTTTTATTGAGAGTCAATAAACTTTTAAGTGGTTATTCCGGTTATTTGGTCACTCAAAACCTTGAAGGTTTGAATCAAATTTCATCAAGACAAACCATGAGCCAATCAGCCATCAAATCCATCAAGCCTCTCGGTTTTCCGTGGGTCACTCAAGACCCGTTTCTTTTCTGCGTACATCACGAAGATTTTTATCCGAAAGGCAATGAACATATGGGGCCTGCCGCTTCATTGGCCGGAAGAAATATCGGGCAGGACTTCGAGATTAAGGATGGCTGGAGGATGTATCACGGGGAAAAAGTTCCAGGGTTTCCCGCGCACCCGCACCGTGGATTTGAAACCGTAACGATTTGTACGAAAGGATTGATCGATCATTCCGATTCGCTTGGCGCGGCCGGAAGGTTTGGCAATGGCGATGTGCAATGGATGACAGCCGGCAAGGGTGTGCAGCATTGCGAAATGTTTCCGTTGCTGAGTAAAGAGAAAGAAAATCCGATGGAACTGTTTCAGATTTGGCTCAATCTTCCAAAAGCAAAAAAATTAACAACTCCTCACTTTGCCATGCTTTGGAGTGATACCATTCCAACCTATCAATCGAAGGATTCAAGAGGAAAGATCACATCAATAAAAGTAGTGGCAGGGAAAATAGAAAACGTTCATGCTCCCGCCCCGGCACCTAATTCGTGGGCGGCCAATTCTGAAAATGAAGTAGCCATCTGGACAATAAAATTGGAGGCAGGTGCTGAGTGGACTTTACCGAAAGCATCGGCTCAATCCAATCGGTCACTTTATTTTTATGACGGGAAGTCGATTCAAATTGCAGGGAAAGATTTATCGACACATTTAGCAGTGGAGTTAAATGCTGATCAGGAAGTAAAACTCATCAACGGAGAAAGTGAAAGTTATTTATTGCTGCTTCAAGGCAAACCCATCAACGAACCCGTAGCTCAATACGGTCCTTTTGTAATGAACTCGCAAGCGGAGATTCAGCAGGCTTACACCGAATATCAGCAAACACAATTTGGCGGCTGGCCCTGGCCGAGTCATGAACATGTGCATCCGAGGGAGAAAGGTAGGTTTGCGAAATATCCGGATGGGAAGGAGGAGGTGAAGGGCTGATACGATGGGTAAAGGCTCCCGAAACCATAATTATTTTCTTAATTTCATATCGAAATTTCAATTAATAAAATGCCGGAGCTATCCAGGTTTTTTGGTATTGTGGTGTACATGTATTTTAAAGATCACTTGCCACCACATTTTCATGCTGTTTATCAGGAGTTTGAAGCCCAAGTCTCCATTGAGACAGGGAACATAATTGCTGGTGACCTTCCAAGAAGGCAAACCCGTTTAGTACAGGCATGGGTGGAACTACACAGAGATGAGTTGATGTTTAACTACGAGGAATCGCATAAAGAGGGGAAACTTAAAAAAATTAAACCTTTAGACTAATGAACCCACGGGTACAAGCCATATTGGAAGTTAAACCTTATACAGTGAAAGTGAAGTGGACGAACGGGCAAACTAAAATTGTGGACTTTAGTGAATTCCTGGCCGTGGAAAGAGAAGAAAAACACCCGCTGTTTTCGAAGCTGTTTGATTTGGATACATTTTCAAAAGTCCAAACGGATGGCAGGACTTTGTACTGGAAAGACTTGGGGGAGATGCTAAATGAGGAAGGTGCAATTATCCCTGCAGCTATTGATTTTTGCCCTGATGTTCTGTTTAATTTCTCCAAGGAAATCTGAAGATTCAAATAATTTTCAACAGGCCTACACTGAATATCAGCAAACACAATTTGGCGGCTGGCCCTGGCCACTACGTCCCGCGAGGGACGAAATATTTGTAGGAAAAAACAGAAATTGAAAATGCCGTCCCGTCAGGGACGGAATAACAATCATTCACTCGGTTTAAAAGATGTAACGCTGTTAACTCAACCTCGCATGACTGTTCAATCAAACCGATCCTGTTCTGAACGGCAAGGCAAATTGTATTTGTAATTGGGTGTAGGTTTTTGCCATAAAATGATGTTTGGGTTAAACATTCCGTCCCTGACGGGACGACTGCCCATATTCAAAATTATTCTACAAATATTAAGTCCTTACAGGACTACATCAGTCGTCTGACCACTTCAAGGGGTTTGACGATTAGAAGTTAACATTAATTCCGCTCCACCTTCGTTTTCATTTCTTCTTTATTTATCCACTGCTGCACGCGGTTGTGCTCAGCATCGAACCTCGCTTGCATTTGTTGAACAATTTTTTTAAAGCGTTCT
>JAYUHI010000462.1:0-7880 GCA_043767095.1 Bacteroidota bacterium | reverse complement strand
CAACTACCTCTCACCAACTACCTCTCACCAACTACCTCTCACCAACTACCTCTCACCAACTACCTCTCACCAACTACCTCTCACCAACTACCTTAATTACAATCATGCTCGTCAACTTAAAAGTCCTCGAACTCGCCAACGTACTTGCCGGCCCAAGTGTGGGGCAGTTCTTTGCTGAGTTGGGAGCCGAAGTAATAAAAGTGGAGAACTTGAAAACCGGGGGCGATGTAACCCGCACCTGGAAATTGGCAGGAGAACAAACCGATGATCGCTCCGCATACTTCTGTTCTGTCAACTGGGGAAAAAAATCTATCGCGGTAGATTTGACAACCGGAGAAGGAAAAGCAATCATACAAAAACTGGCTGCCAAATCCGACATCATCATAGCGAGCTACAAACCAGGCGATCCAGAAAAGTTGGGCGTTGCCTACGAACAACTACGAACAACTAACGAACAACTAATCTATGGGCAGATCACCGGTTACGGATCAAACAATGACCGTGTTGGTTATGATGCCGTGCTTCAGGCGGAATCGGGGTTCATGGATTTGAATGGTGAGAAGGATGGCCCTCCCGTTAAAATGCCGGTGGCTTTGATTGACGTGCTGGCTGGCCATCAACTTAAGGAAGGATTATTATTGGCATTGTTGAACAGAGAACGAACAGGCCGGGGAGATTTGGTTGAAGTTTCATTAATTGAAACTGCGGTTTCGTCACTGGCCAATCAGGCCAGCAACTGGCTGGTGGCCAAAAAACTGCCAACGCGGCAAGGTTCTGCACATCCTAATATTGCGCCTTACGGGGAAACATTCGAGACAGCCGATGACAAATTAGTTTTGCTGGCCATTGGCACCGACAGGCAGTTTTTAGATTTGTGTGTTGTGTTGGGAATTGATTTCAAAAACCTGGGCGATAAATTTTCGACAAACACAAGTCGGGTTGAAAGCCGGGTTGAGTTGGGCGCCATGCTCGCACCAAAATTCAAACAGAGAGAGTCGATTGAACTCATGGAGAAAATCCATTCTAAAAAAATTCCAGCAGGCATCATTCAAAATGTTAAGGAAGCACTCGAAATGCCTGGGCTTGAATCCATTTTTCTAAATGCTCATCAACAAACCGGGATCAGGAATTTTGTTGCTTCATTTCCATTATCAAACTCAAAGCTGTCCATGAATATTTTGCCACCTCCACATTTTGGAGAGCATACGAAGGAGATTTTGGAAAATATTTCACACTGGCTTTAATTCTATTGAAATTGCACGCTCTTTTTTTTGATATTTGAAAGTGGCATTAAACATTTTATGAAGTCACTTTTCATTACTTCTTTCCTTTTGATTTCAGTTTGTGCTTGGCCGCAAATTACCGGGCAGGTTAAGTCTTACGGCACAGCATTACCAATAAAAGGGGCCGAGGTGTTTGTTGATAAAAGCCAGGTCAGAGCATTTTCTGACGATAAAGGTTATTTCACATTGGAAGGAGTTCCACAGGGAACAGTCACCATCGGTTGCCTGAAGGCAGGATTTGAAACCACAAAAAAAATAGTTAATGTAAACGATCGCGAGAGCACAGCCCTGTTTATCCTTCAAAAGGAAAGCGGTAAAAAGCTGAAGGACGAAACACTCCAAAAAGAAATTCTGTCAGCAATTTTATCACCCGACAATATTGTGCCGAACTGGGCTTCGGAATGTTCGGTAAAAAACTTCCAATTAAAATCCGTGAACACCTCAACAGAAAGTAAGAGTATTTATGGCACAGTTGATTTGGATAATAATGCCATAGGTTACAACATTAAAGTTCATGTAACTGGATACAATCAACAAAAGCCAATCTACATTTTACAATACTTTCCTTTAACAGGAAGCCCTGACCAGCAGCAACAATGGGCAGAAAACTGTTTAATGGCCTATCAATTTTCGGTCAATAATTTCCTGGAATCTGTTCTTCAGGGCACTTCTCAATTATTGGGGTACTCAGCATTCAATGAGGATAATACGCCAGTTGAAATTGATAAACTTTTAGTTGTGGGGTATTCCGGGCATAGCAATCGGTTAAAACTTGATAGGAAAATAAAAGTCAAGCATTCCATCAGCGATAAAATTTTTGAATCCTGGATTCAGCCAAAAAAGAGAATTGTCTTTAACGATCTGGGTCTGATCTTAAATTCCGATTCCGTGAAACTGGATGGAATATTTTCCGGAAATAGTTTATCCAGGCAATTGCCCATGGATTATTCACCGCCACTGAAATGGAAAACATTTAAACTCGACCAGTACTTTGAGAAAGCTTACGCTCATACGGATAAACAATATTATTATCCAGGCGACACACTTTGGTATAAGGTTTACATGAACTATCAAACACTTTCGCTGATTGAATCGCTGAGCAAGGTTTTACATGTAGAGTTACTGGACAGCTATAATGGAGGCCGCATTCTCGAATCCAAAATCCATAAAATTGATGATGGAGAAGCCTGGGGCGAATTTATCCTGCCCGATTCACTGCCATCCGATTTTATTGCCTTGAGAACATACACCAACTGGCAACGCAACTTCGGTGAAGGGCAAGTGTTCATGAAATATTTTCCATTCCTGAAAAGAAACATCAACCTGCAGAATGAACGCCAGGAACTGCAGACCAATAACCGGGTAAAACTGAAGTTCAATAAAAGTTCTTACTTCATAAGGGAGAAAATAAACCTGGCCGTTTCGGTGGTGAACGAAAAAAATGAACCGGTTTCCGCCTGGATGTCAGTCTCTGTTACCGACCGTTCAATGGTGAAACTGCTTCAGGACTCGGTCAACATAAACAGTGCTTTTACAATTAAACCAATTGTTGGTACAACAAAAATAGATTTTCCTTTGGAGCGAGGGCTGGATATCTCTGGCCAATATGTTGATGAACGACAAAAGTCATCGAAAGTAAGTTTGATTTTATTGTCCAGTAGCTTTGCTAAAGGGTTTGAGTTTGATACAGATGTTTACGGAAAATTTTCTGTATCGGGATTAGAATTTTATGATTCAATAACGGTGAGCTACTCGGCAAGGGAAGGAAAATATGATTTGCAAGGGGGAAAATTGAATTTAGAAAAAAGAGAACCTTTACCGGTACAAATAAAATGGCCAGAAGCCGATCTGAATATTGAACCTGCCGATTATAAAATTGACAAGAATGTAACTTTGTTGAAAGACATTGTGATTAAAGCCAAAAGAAGAGTGGTTAATTTGGAAAAGGAAAAAGAAAGGGAAAAAGAGAATAAAATGATCAGGCCTTTTGGCCAACCCGATTATATTCTGACAGGAAAAGACTTGAACACCAAGGCTTTCAATGTTATTGAGATGATGAGGGGCAGGATTCCAGGACTTTCCATAACCGGAAGCCCGGTCAATTACCAAATAAAGTCTAATCGTTCTGGTTCTTTCATACGCGATCTTTCTCCCGCAGTGGTAATTGATGATGTTCCAGTTGGTGGTTCTTCGATTGACGGATTACTTTTCATTAACCCAGCCGATGTAGTTGCTATTGAAGTTATTTTGCGGTTAACGGCTCTTGCCGGATCATTGGGTGGCAATGGAATTATTTTAGTGTACACGAAAGCCGGAGGTCTAAGAGGCCGCTTCGGTGAATACGAAACTGTTTACAATATTAAGCTGAAAGGATTTTCAAAACCGTTGGCTTTTAAGGGGATTAGTCACGAGGATAATTTTCTTCCGGCCAATTCAGATTTCAGAACCACTTTATATTGGAACCCATCGGTAATTTCTGCCCACAAAGACAGACCGGGGATAATTTCGTTTTATGCTTCAGACTCCACCGGGCCCTATTTGATCACCATCGAAGGAGTAACATCAGAGGGAAAACCATTTCGAACGGAAAAGTTGATCGAGATTGTGGAATAATTCGAATTGTTATTTTATCGGCCAAATATCTCATCAACGTGTTGAAGCAACTTCCTTCAACATCCTTTAAATCAATCTATTTAATTTTTTAGTTGCGATTAGCCCATGAATAAAAGTGGGTCAAATCAGCCTCCATTTGCATAAGTTCAGCAAAAAAGTGGGTAAAAGTGGAGGAAAGTGGAGAAAAAGTACATAAGTTTGCTTATTGGGCATTTCTAAAAACTCCATGACCCCTTCTCCATCGCCTGCCCGACAGGCAGGGAGAAGGGTGAAGGGTTGTCCGAAGGACTCCCTCGGAGAGGCCAAATTTAAAAGTGGTTTTTAGAAATGGCCAATTGAGGAATTTATGACAACCACTAATCGTCTATGACCTTCTTCACCGGAGAATATGAATCCAAGCTTGACGCCAAAGGCCGGCTTGCTCTGCCTGCGCGGATTAAGGCCCAACTTCCTGAGGCGGATGTTCAGGAACTTGTAATCCGCAAAGGCTTTGAGCCTTGCCTCATAATCTACCCCAAGGTGGAGTTCGAAAAGGTATTCTCGAAAATTTCGGCACTCAGCGAATTCAATGAGGAGTACCGGAAACTACAGCGAAGCTTTCTTCCAGGAGTGGTGACAGTTGAATTGGATGGTAGCGGCCGATTCCTAATCCCTAAAAACTTGTTGACTTACGCCAAGTTGGAAAAAGATGTGTTGCTGATTGGCTTAGGCACCAAGGTGGAAGCCTGGAACCGCGAACTCTATGAGAAGAACCTGATTAAGGAATCCAGTGAGTTGTCGAAGTTGGCGGAGAAGCATTTGCTTGGATAACGTTTATGGCCGCAGTGTATCACCGGCCTGTAATGCTGACCGAATGCATCGAAGGCCTGAAGATTCAGGAAAATGGATTCTATGTGGATGCCACATTTGGTGGAGGAGGGCATAGTATAGCCATCCTGGAAAAACTGAAAGGAGGACGGCTCATCAGTTTTGATCAGGATGAAGATTCAAAAAAGCAGGCTGATAAAATTCAGCATCGTTCTTTCACATTTTGCCAGGCAAACTTCCGGCACATGAAGCAGTACCTAAGACTTCATGGAATAACAAAAGTAAATGGTGTGCTGGCTGATCTTGGAATTTCTTCGCATCAGATTGATTCCCCCGAAAGAGGATTCTCCACACGCTATGAAGGGCCGCTTGACATGCGGATGGACAGAAGTTCGAAGAGTACAGCAGCCCGCGTATTGAAAGAATACCCGGAAGCACAACTCCACAAAATTTTTGGGATGTATGGAGAGATCAAAAATGCAAGAACAGCCGCTAAGTTGATTGCGGAACGAAGAAACGATTCTTCCTTGAAAACAACATTGGATTTGAAATTGATTTTGAAGGAAGTTGCTCCCAGAGGGAAGGAGAATAAATATTTCGCCCAGGTGTTTCAGGCGCTACGCATTGAAGTGAACGAAGAGATGAAAGCGCTTGAAGATTTTTTGCACCAATGTGGCGATGTGCTTGTGAAAGGCGGGAGGCTGGTAGTGATTAGTTATCATTCACTGGAGGACAGGCCGGTGAAGAACTACATCAACACTGGCAAAATGTATGGCGAGGTTGAGAAAGATTTTTTTGGGAATAAGTTAAAACCCTTTGAAGCAGTCAACCGGAAACCGCTTGAAGCATCAGAGGAAGAAATAGAAGAGAACAACAGGGCGCGTAGTGCAAAGTTGAGAGTAGCTGAAAAGAGTTAATGTTAAATAGTTAATAGTACCAGGAGATGAAAATAACACGTAAACCAAATTAAAATAACTCCCCTCTCCTCTGGAGAGGGGTGGGGGTGAGGCCGATGGACAACAAATTCAGAATCGAACCAGAAAAAAGTAATGAACCGCGAGGCAACGGGGGTGGCGCCCCCCTCTCCTCTGGAGAGGGGCAGGGGGTGAGGTCGAGTCTGTTCTCCGGTCTTGAAAAAAAACTGAAACTCGAAACCTACTTCGAAGAAGGATTTCCGGTTCAATACCTCCCCAATATTTTGTTCGTACTGTTTTTGAGTTTGCTCTATATCGGCAATACCCACTATGCAGAGAAAACTACACGGGCCATCAACAAAGCGCAAAGTGAAGTGGAAGATTTGCGCGCTGACTTTACAACCCTGAAGGCCGACTTAATGTTTGCCGGCAAGCAAAGTGAAGTGGCCAGGCGCGTAAAGCCTTTGGGATTGAAAGAAAGTTTACATCCTCCTCATAAGATTGAAGTGGAAAAAGGTGAATACTAAAAAGTTCATAAATAAAAAATTTAAAATCGCCCCCCTCTCCTTCGGAGAGGGGTGTGGGGTGAGGCTAATTAAACGTGATCGAAGGTGAATATTAAAAAGTCCATATTAATCAGGGTACGGATTGCCTTTTTGTGCGTAGTCATTTTCGCGATTGGGGTGGGGGCAAAGGTGGGCCACATTCAATTCGTGGAAGGCGAGAAGTGGGCTAAGATGGGCGAAGATTTAACATTCGATTATAAAATCGTAAAAGCCACCCGCGGCAATATTTTTTCTGACAATGGAAGTTTGCTCGCCACCAGCCTGCCCTTCTACAAAGTGGCCGTTGATCCTACATTAATCAACGAAGATGTTTTTAAGAATGGACTGGATTCGCTCAGCCTCATGCTTTCGAAATTTTATAAAGACAAATCAAAAGAAGATTACAGGAGAATGTTGAAAGATGCGCGCGAATTGGGTAAGCAGTATCTCGTTATCAATCGCAAGCAAATTAATTATCAGGCGAAAAAGGAAATGTCTGCCTGGCCAATATTTCGCGAAGGACGATTTAGAGGCGGTGTAATTTTCGAAAAGCTGGATGTGCGCTACCGGCCCTTCTCCAATTTGAGCAGAAGAACCATTGGGTTCGTGAATGAAAATGGAAACGGGGCCGGTCTTGAATATAGTTTTAACAACGCATTGGGTGGCCAAAACGGGGAAGCGCTCTTTCAAAAAATTGCCGGTGGTACATGGAAACCCATTTTTGACGGCAATAATAAAAAAGCAATTGATGGATTAGATATTCAAACCACGCTCGACATCAACCTGCAGGATGTTGCCGAGACCAGTCTATTCAAGGCCATGCAACAGCACGATGCCGATGAAGGCACGGTGGTGGTGATGGAAGTGAAGACCGGAGCAATTAAAGCTATTTCCAATTTATCGAAAGAGGGCGAGCAGTATTACGAAAAATATAATCATGCGGTTGGCGGACTTTACGAACCAGGATCAACCTTCAAGTTGCTTACCATGATGGCCTTGTTGGAAGAAACCAACATTGAATTATCGGACAGCATCAACACGGGAAATGGTGAATTTACTTTCTATCGTCAAAAAGTGCGAGACCATCACGAAGGCGGCTTCGGAAGAATTTCTGTTCAGCAGGCTTTTGAATTGTCGTCAAACATTGCGATGGCCAAACTGGTGGATAAGCATTTCGGGCTTAAGCCGAAAAAATTTATGGATTACATCGACAATATGAAATTGTCAAAGCCGCTCGGCCTGCAGATTTCGGGAGAATTGTTCCCTAAAATTACCCGGCCCGAAGATAAAGAGTGGAGCGGCATTACGTTGCCCTGGATGGCGTATGGATATGGTTTTGAAATCTCGCCTCTGCATACGCTTGCCTTGTACAATGCCATCGCAAACGATGGTAAGATGATCAAGCCTGTTATGGTAAAGTCGATTCGGCAAGCAGATGAAACCATTCAGGAATTTGAAACGGAAACGCTCAACAGTAGCATTTGTTCAGAAAAGACTCTGAATAAATTAAGAGTTCTGTTAGAAGGTGTGGTGGAGAGGGGTACATCCAGGAACCTGAAAAACTCCTATTATAAAATTGCCGGTAAGACAGGCACGGCCCAGATTTTGGAAAAAGGAAAGTACACGAAGAAATACATCACCTCATTCGTTGGGTATTTTCCAGCACACGCCCCAAAATATTCTGCCATTGTGTTGATCAAAAATCCTAAAGGGTTTTC
>JAYUHI010000461.1:0-3349 GCA_043767095.1 Bacteroidota bacterium | reverse complement strand
AAAACTATAGTTTTCTATCGAACCCTGACAGGGTTTTCAGAACCCTGTCAGGGTTATTGGAGTAATATGACAAAGTAGGATTATTTTTAAGGGGAATGAAATTCCAACTGCTGTAATCCTTTACCTTCAATTCATGCGAAAGACATTATTCCTTAGTCTTACATTCCTAACCATTCAACTGGAAGCTCAAAGTGTTTCTACGCTGCTTGGAGCAAGAGCTGCGGGAATGGGTTATGCCTCGGCAACCCTGAATGACGAGTGGGCATTCTTCAACAACATAGCGGGACTGGCAAAAGTTAACGAATCGATGGGAGGTTGTGTGTTAGACGTTCACCCAGCCCTGTCTGGTGGAAACAGGATGGGCGCAATGTTCACCATGCCGTTTTCCTTTGGCACATCAGCCGTTGGCCTTTTCCGTTTTGGCGATGATCTTTACAGTGAGCAAATGATCTCTGCAGGCTTCGCTAATCAAATCGGGAACACCTCGCTGGGCGCAAAACTTTCTTACATACAATACCGGGCCGAAGGGTTTGGCACACATGGCGCATTGGGAATTAACATTGGCGGCATAACTCAATTAACTAAACAGATTTCCATTGGCGCGTGGATTCAAAACATCAATCAACCGAAAATCAATTTTGGCGATAGAGAAAAAGCACCCGTTAAATTGCTGGCCGCATTGAGTTTTAAACCGTCAGAAAAATTCATTGTCGTTTCGGAAATAGAAAAAGATGTGCTGTACCGGGCGTTATGGAAAACAGGCATGGAGTATGCCATCCATGAGAAATTTTTTGCGAGGGCTGGGTTTAATGTTCATCCCAATGCCATGTTCCTGGGAGTTGGTTTCAAAAGCTGGCGGATCAAAATTGATTATGCCATTCAAAGTTTTACCCAACTGGGCGCATCCCACCAGGCCTCTGCTTCATTCCGGTTTTCTCAGTCCTACAATCCGGAAAAATGAAATCGGGATTATTGATATTCTCGTTGGGAATGATTCTTTTCATGGCATCTGCCCAGGACTCAAGGCCTCGTGATGTAAACCTCGAAAAGCTAATCGATGAAATTTTTCCTGTTCAGGATGAAGATTTCAATTACGAGGAGATGTATGAAATCTATGGGCAATGGCTGGCTAACCCAATTAATCTGAACAGTGCTTCCGAAGAACAACTCCATTCGCTTTTGATTTTGAACAGCACACAGCTCTTTGATTTTCTCCAATACCGAAAAGAGAATGGCCCTCTCCTTTCTATCTATGAACTGCAGGTGATTCCATCCTTCGATGAAAATGTAATTCGTTTGCTCGAACCATTTGTTTTAGTGGAAGAAGGAAAACCAACCGGGTGGAAGAACTTGATAAATCGGGTGTTGACGGAGAAAAATAATTATTTCGTTACGCGGTTCGAGCGAACTCTGGAAACACGGGCTGGATTTAAAGACGACTCATCCCCCTCCATTCAATATGATGGTGCAGCAACCAAAATCTATAACCGCTTTCGCGTGAACGCCACGGGTGATTTTAGTTTTGGCTTTACGGCTGAGAAGGATGCTGGGGAAAAAATGAAGTGGAACCCTGCCTCGCACAACTATGGATTCGATTATGTATCCATGCATGGACAGGTATTGAACAAAGGCAAAATTAAGAACCTGATTGTGGGCGACTACCAGGCGCAGTTCGGGCAAGGGTTAACATTGGGCGGTGGTTTTGGGATGGGCAAAGGTTCCGAAACAATCACCACCATGCGGAGAAGTAACCTGGGATTTATTCCCTACACCTCGGTGGCCGAGTTTGGTTTTTTTCGTGGCGCTGCGGCCAGCCTGAACATCAATCGTTGGTTGACGTTTAATTCTTTCTACTCCCATACATTCCGTGATGCTCATGAAGTTTCATCAACCGGCAATGAAACACCGGAAACAATTTCTTCCCTTTACCTTTCAGGATTTCACCGGACACCCAATGAAATAGCATCAAGAAAAAACCTGACGGAAGAAAACCTGGGCGGTGTAATCCAAGCCAAGACTGAAAAGACCGATGCCGGGTTTATTGTTCACCGAACGCAGTACTCCGCTCCCATCAATCGAAGCCCAACTCCGTATAATCAGTTCGCCTTCAATGGTCAATCAAATACGAACCTGGGCCTGTACTGGAATTATTCCTTCCGGAATTTCTCATTCTTCACCGAAGCATCACATTCAATGGGTGCAGGCAGTGCTGTAGTAGCCGGTTTCCTGGCCAGCCTATCCCCATCCCTTGACATCTCCATGTTATACAGAAACTTTTCCCGTGACTTTTACTCGTTCTATTCGAATGCGATTTCCGAAAACAGTACGCCTCAAAATGAAAAGGGAATATACTGGGGTTGGAAATACAGGTTTGCAAAAAAACATTCTGCAGCAGGTTACATTGATCTGTTTCGGTTTCCATGGCTGAAGTTTAGAAGTTATAGCCCTTCCGAGGGAAGCGAATGGATGCTGCGTTATAATTTCATTCCCTCAAAAACCACGCTCCTGTTTGTGCAGATCAGGCGTGAAGAAAAAAACCGAAACCTGGGCGAACCTACAGCCCAGTACATAACCGGCACCGGAATTAAAACCAACTATTGGATCAATGCCGACTATAAAGTCTCGACACGCCTGGGTTTTAAAACGAGGGCTCAGTTTGTCACTTATGATTTGGAAAAAAATTTCGCGCGCGGCATTGCGCTGATCCAGGATATCAACTACGATTGGCGAAAATTTTCTTTCAGCGCCCGGTTCGCCTTATTTCAAACCGATGATTATGATACCCGGCTTTATGCCTACGAGCGTGATGCGTGGCTGGCATTTTCCATCCCTGCTTATCAAGGGGTAGGCACCAGAAGGTATATTCTAATCCAATATAAAATTTCATCCAAAGCCGACTTGTGGTTGCGTTGGGCTACCACCGAATATGAGAACAAAGATTCTATTGGATCGGGTGGGGAAGAAATAACGGGCAACACCCGCAACGATTTCAAACTTCAATTCAGAATTAAATTATAACCCATGCACGCCACCAAACTCATCACACCCGAACTTATGCTGGTTATGGCCTTTGGCATTCTGATTTTTATTCTTGTGTTCCGGTGGATTTTCAGGAAGAACAAATAGTTAACCTCACCCCCGGCCCCTCTCCGGGGCGGAGAGGGGAGGAATACTTTATCACCTACGGCACAAAAATAACAAAAGAGGGCACCCCTGGGGTTGACTAAAAAGGTGAAATCAGGTGTCAGCCTGAGCCCCGACCCTGAACGACGGGTGGTCGCTCACTTATCCGCAGTCAGCGAAGTGGGTACCGACCCGAAAATGGCTACTAATAGCGTCAAATACATGG
>JAYUHI010000460.1:0-3353 GCA_043767095.1 Bacteroidota bacterium | reverse complement strand
AAAATGGAAAGCAAAGAACCACTAATATTATCTTCATGTTATGGTTTTTAAAAATTCGATATTAAATTCCTTCCAGAGCACCTTCCAAATCCTGAATAAGGTCTTCCACGTTTTCTATTCCCACAGAATACCGGATCAGGCTTTCAGGAATTCCGAGCAACTTTAGTTGGTCATCATTCAATTCAACATGGCTGGTGGTCTTAGGAGGACCTGCAAGTGTACTCACCGAACCGAGGCTTGCAGCGAGATGAACCAATTTCAATTTTGGAAGAAACTTTTTTACCTGGTCATAATCTCCGTGAAGGGAGAAACTCATCATCCCTCCAAATCCTGACATTTGACTTTTTGCAATTTCATGTCCCGGATGGGTTTCCAATCCAGGATAGAAAACATCACTAACCTTTTCATGTCCTTTAAGGAACCCGGCAATTTTAAGTGCAGAAGCATTTTGACGTTCTACGCGTAGCTCCAGCGTTTTCATTCCACGGGCAATCAGGTAAGCGGACTCCGGATGAAGGCTGGCTCCATTGATTTCCCTGAACCGGAACACCTTTTCAACGAATTCTTTTTTTCCGCAGAGAAGTCCGCCCATAGCATCTGAATGGCCGCAAAGAAATTTGGTAGCGCTATGAACTACTAAGTCGGCACCAAGCTTTAGAGGATTCTGATTTACCGGTGTCGCGAAAGTATTATCTACCACAACGATGGCCCCTGCCTTTTTTCCGGCAGCAGCCAGGCGCTTGATGTCAACCAGTTTAAGCGTGGGATTGGTTGGAGTTTCCAGGTAAAGCAAATCACAACCTTTGGAGATTTCAGATTCTATTTGTTCGTGATTGCCCGTGTCGCACAATTTAACTTCAACGTTGTAGGCCGGAAGAAATTCCAGGAAGATTTTACTGGTTCCACCATACGTGTCCTTAATGGACACCACCCGTTTGCCCGGTGCCAGAAACGCAAACAAGGTGTTGCTGATGGCTGCCATGCCCGTGGCAAAAGAAGTAGCCGCTTCAGCGCTCTCCAGAATTTGAATTTTTTGTTCCAACGCGCGAACAGTTGGGTTGGTATTACGGCTATAGATGTACCCTTCTGATTTACCTATGGCCGCATTATACCATTCATCAAGGTCGTGATAGGCAAACGTAACGCTGTTGACAATTGGGGTTGTGGTTGACCCCTTGAAAGCATGTTCAACTTCACCTCCCCAAACGGCTGCCGTACCTTTCTTATATTTTGAAAAATCCATTTTAAAATCCTGAATACTATTTCCTATTCATATACTCCAATGTCAAATTAAGCATGGCTCGCACCCCGGTGATCATCCCGCTTTCATCAATAAAAAAATCGGGAGTATGATGAGCTGCCGTTTTGTTTGGATCGGCATCAACGGGCATTCCTCCAACAAAGAAAAAGAAGCCCGGCACTTTTTGCGCGAAGAAAGAAAAATCTTCAGCACCCGTTTGTGCCGTCACGAGCCTGGTATTTCCTTTACCCGTAACGCGTTCCATAATGGGGACAGACCAATTTGTTAATTTCGGATCGTTGAAGGTCACCGGATACAATTTTGTAATAGTCACATCGGCTTTCGCACCAAAGCCTTCTGCTGTGTTTTCAGAAATTCTTTTGATCAGATCATGCACCTGTTTTTGCATGGCAGCATCGAGTGTGCGAATGGTGCCTATCATTTCCACGGATTCGGGGATAATGTTGCTTCTTACCCCTCCTGAAATTTTTCCTATGGTGACAACAGCCGGGGCTTTGGTGAGTTCCAGCGACCGACTGGTTATGGTTTGCAGTGCGGTAATAATATGGGCCGAGGTAACAATCGGATCAACGCCATTCCAGGGTTTGGCTCCATGGGTTTGTTTGCCGGTAACTTTGATATTGAGAATGTCAACAGCAGCCATCGCTCCTTCAGGCTTGTAGGTTATCGCACCCACGGGCACTAAGGCATCAATATGCATCCCCAGCACCACATCCACTTTCGGGTTATCCAATGCGCCTTCTTTGATCATCAAGGCAGCGCCACCTTCCTCGCCATCGGGCGCGCCTTCTTCGGCAGGCTGAAATAAAAATACCACTGTGCCCTTCAAATCATTTTTCATTTTCACCAGCGTTTGAGCAACGCCCATCATCATGGCAATGTGGGTGTCGTGGCCGCAGGCGTGCATCACGCCAACATCCTGGCCGAGGTAGTTGCTTGTTTCTTTCGAGGCAAACTCCAAACTGTTTCGCTCGGTCACGGGGAGGGCATCAATGTCGGCACGCAACGCAATGACTGGCCCCGGTTTATTGGTTTTCAAAATCGCGACCACTCCGGTTTTGGCCACAGGGTATTTTACTTCCAGGCCCAGTTGTTCGAGAAACCCTGCAATGCGGGCACCGGTTTTATATTCCCGGTTGGAGAGTTCCGGGAATTGATGGAAGTGCCTGCGCCATTCAATCACTTTGCTTTCGATGGCTTTGGCCTCCACATCAATCGTGTTGATTAATTTAGGGTTGAGTTGAGCCATCGACAAAGACGAGATGGCCGCAAAACCGAGAGAGAAAAAATATTTCATTTGGTAAGAGTTTAAGTTTTAAGTTATGACTCAGTCTGAAGCCGATTGAGTAATTTCGAACAAGGTAAAAAAAAGAGAGAGCGGTAAAAAGCATTTGTGATGGAGTGGGTGAAAATATTTAACGACTCAGCCGAAGCGAGAGATCGGATAAAACCGGCCAAGCCCCAATTAGTTGTAATTGGAAGCACACGCATTTGCCTCGCGCGTGTTGAAGATTCTTTTTTTGCCGTGGGCGACAAGTGCTCGCACAATGGCGAATCGCTAAGCAAAGGGAAAATAAATTTTATAGGCGAGATTGTTTGCCCGTGGCACGGATACCGGTTTAACCTGAAATCGGGAAGGTGTGCTGATGCCTATCCCGATATTCCCAGTTATCCAATCCTTGAAAATGAGGAAGGATTTTTCATTGGGGTTTAGTCGTGCCACTGTCTGCCTTGGGGCGTGTCGACAACAAACCTGTCAAATTAAGGTTTTGTAGAGCCGTAGGCTCGGATAAATTTTTTAGCAACGGATTTTAATCCGTTGCTAAAAATAATATTTTATGGAAGTGCTGTAGGCACGATCCATTTCATATTCAACTACGATATGGATCGAGCCTACGGCTCTTACTTTAATTCTGACAGTTTCCAACAACGGATTAAAATCCGTTGTTACAAAACAAATCCGAGCCTCCGGCTCTACAATAACAACCTTAAATTCCTTAGGATGGCGGCTATGGTGGCGACACGAACCAAGGCGCAAGCGTTTAGAGTCGTGGGGGGGGGGGGGGGGGGGGGGGGGGGGGGGGGGGGGGGG
>JAYUHI010000459.1:0-7930 GCA_043767095.1 Bacteroidota bacterium | reverse complement strand
ACCGATAATTTTATAGTGACTTTTCTTTGGCCCATTTTCGTATAAGCGCTTTAGAAAAAACGCGGGCATCAGGTAGAGATAATGTTTTTTCCGACTTTACTTTAAGGGCGGCTTTCCTTTGCAAAACCTCAAAATCTTTTCTTGGTAGGATTATGAATTTTTTCTTGTTAACTGTTATCTCGGTCATACATGTTTGTTAGAGTAGCGAAGATATACTAAACTCAACTGTCTTACAACAAAGGTTAAGTTGTAGCATTTGGAAATCCCTTTCGGCAGGAAGGTGAAATCTAAGGCCGCTCCGTAATTACCTCACCCCAGCCCCTCTCCATCCCGACACTTCGGGAGGAGAGGGGTGACTCTTTGTTAACCTTTAGCTTAAGGTTTAGGAAAAAAGATTTTAAGTTTCATTCAAACACCAAATTAATCGCTGTCAATTAAATAAGCTCCCCTCTCCGTTTCGGAGAGGGGTCGGGGGTGAGGTCATTCATACCTCAACGTATCTGCCGGATTCGTCATCGCAGCTTTTATAGTTTGCGAACTCACGGTAGCCAGTGCAATAAACAATGCGGCCAAGGTTGATAGAATGAAAATCCCAATGTTGAAGTTGGTTCGGTAAGCAAATCCCCCCAGCCATTGGTTCATGAAATACCACGCCAGCGGCCAGGCAATAATGTTGGCAACCAAAACCAGCATCACCATTTCTTTGGAGAGCAGGGTGAGAATACTGGGCAACGATGCGCCCAGCGCTTTGCGAATGCCAATCTCCTTTACGCGCTGCAAGGTGTTAAAGGAAGCGAGGCCAAATAGGCCGAGGCAGGCAATCAAAATTGCCAAGCCTGAAAAAACAGTAAAGAGTTTTCCCTGCTTCTGCTCCGACTCATACAACTGGCGGTACTGTTCACTTAAAAAGTCGAACTCGAATGGTCGCTGAGGAATGAAACTCTTCCAGGTTTTTTCGATGTGGGCTATTGCTACCTGCAAGTCTTTTCCCGCTATCTTCACCGATATGCGATTGTAAAACTTAGAGGGCTTAAAAACCATCGGCACGATTTCTTCATGAAGTGATTCAAAATGAAAATCTCTCACAACGCCAATCACCCGTCCTTTAATTCCACCGTATTGAAAATCGCGGGTCAGTACATCGTCATTGGTAACACCCAGCATTTTCACAGCTGATTCATTCAGAATAAAACCAAGCGAGTCATCGGATTTAATTTCTTTTGAAAAGTTACGGCCACTCACAAACTGAATTCCATACGTATCGAAGTATTCATGATCACTTCGAATGTTCTTGATCACCACATCGGCCGTCTCCATCGAGTCGCCTTTTTGTATGATGGCTTGTCCTTGTGAATCCAACAGGCGGCCGGTAGGTATCCGGCTTGACCGGGAAGCATTTTTTATCGAAGACTGTTTGGTTAGTTCATTGTAAAAAGCATCGTAGTTAGGGACGAGCTCGTCAAAAAAGCGGAGCGTGACCACCTGGTCTTTGTCGTAACCCAGGTCCCGTTTGTTTAGGAAATCCAGCTGTTGAAACGTGATGGCCGTGGCGATCATCAGGGCAATAGAAATGGCAAACTGCAAAACCACCAAAGTTTTCCTGATCCCTCCCTTGCCTCTCACTGATCCTGCATTGCCTTTCAAAATAGAAACAGGTTTGAAGCCTGAAATAACAAATGCCGGGTAAAGTCCCGCGAGCAATCCTACAATCAGGGCAAATCCGATCATACCCAGAGCAAGCGGAATATTTTGCAACAGGTTTAACTCAATTTGCTTGTCCGTGAATTCGTTGAGCCATCGCAAGCCAAACCAGGAAAATCCTAAAGCTAAAATCAAAGAAAAGAGAGCCACAAGAATGGATTCACTCAAATATTGATTGATGAGTTGCATTTTAAAAGCGCCCACAACTTTTCGTAGGCCAACTTCTTTGCTTCGTTTCGTAGCTTGGGCAGTGGCCAGGTTGATGAAATTAAAACAGGCAATCAGAATGATAAACAAACCAATCACGCCCATCATGTAAACATTGGTAATGTTTCCGTTTGCTTCTACTTCCGAGTCGAGGTGGGAGTGAAGGTGAATGTCGGTCAGTTTTTGAAGATAAAGCCGGGTGAAACTGGAAGGCTTAGGCATGTTGTTTTGTGCGGCCACTGACCCCATGACTTTGTCCAGGAAGGCCGGGAACCGCGATTGAGTTTTTTGTGCATCAAAAGGTTCTTTCACCAAAGCATACGTGCCGAAAGAATTATTCCCAAAGTTTGTCTCCAGCCCCCGCCTTCCATAGATGGTAGTGTCTTCCAATGTTGAAAAAGAAATCAGCACATCGGGGTGCCAATGCGATTGGCTGGGGAAATCTTTAAACACTCCGGCCACCTCCATGTTGTATGTATTGCCCAGCTTGAGTTGCTTGCCAACGGGATCAGCTTCTCCAAAATATTTTTTAGCGGTCTCTTCCGACAGCATGATTTTATAAGGATCATTCAAAGCTGTTTTTGGATTTCCGGACTGCACATCAATCGTAAAGATGTTGAACAGATTGGGTTCAGCATAGAAAACGTTGTCTTCATTGAAAGCCTTTCGTTCGGACCCATCTTCCTGAATGGAAAGCAGGGCGGTTAGTTGAAGGGTTCGGCATACTTCCTCGAAATCAGTGAAATCATTTTTTAGAAGCGGTCCGAAGGGCGGAGCTAAATGGCCCAGGTGTAAACTGGTGGAGCCATCGCGTGAGAGGAATTCCCGCGTTAAGCGGTAGGTTCGATCTGCTTTTTCATTGTAACGGTCATAGCTCAACTCATCCTGGATGTATAAGAAAATCAAAAGTGAACACAGCATCGCGAAAGCAAGTCCTGCAATGTTAATGAAGGAAGTGAGTTTGTTGCGGAAGATGGAGCGCAACGCAACTTTGATGTAGTTGGAGAGCATGGGTGTGCGATTAGTTAGAAATTGTTAACTCAATCCAACCGCGATGGTTACAGCAACGAATTGAAATTTTACTAACGGTATTGCTTTATGGTGCCTGGCCAATGGACTGACCTTCAACAGATGAGTCCGGTTCCCGATTCTCTGCAGGGACAGGTGCTGGTTTAGGAGGGTCTGAGTCATCCATCAAGCCAACAAGTGGTTTAAGGGTGGAGGAATACGATAAAAGAATTTTCATAATCCCAACAGAAGGCACGGCCAGTATCATGCCCGGGATACCCCATATTTTTCCGCCAATAAGCAAAGCAAGAATGGCGGCCATGGCATTGATACTGATTTTGGAGCCTGTAATTTTTGGCGTGATGAAATTGCCTTCCAGAAATTGAACAAATGCATGAACGGCCACCACACCAACGGCATACCAGGCACTGTCTTTAGTGATGAGGGCCAGCACCGCAGGCAAGGTGGCGCCCACGGTTATGCCTATATACGGTATCACCGTGAGTGTGCCTGAAAGAAATCCAAAAAATATAGCATGATCAATGCCGAGTATGAGAAGGCCAATGCTGTTTAATGCCCCTGCAATAAAAACCACAATCGTTAAACCTGAGATGTACCCGCGGATAACGCCTTCCACTTCTTTTTTCCACTTCATTTCGCTGCTGGGATTGATGCTATCAAAGAACAGCTTGAGTTTTTCACGGTATAGCAGAAAAAGAAAAATGTAGATAGGAACCTGGAGAAAGAAATAGGCGAGATAGCCGGTTGATGAAACTATTTCGGTGGCCACTGTGGAGAGGCTGCTGAGTGCGTCCTTCAGTAATTTAAATTGTTCTTCGGTGCTGATGTTGAACCGTTCGTTTATGGAGCGGGTAATGTTGTTCAGTAATTCGAAATATTGATTTTCCAGGTTTGGCAAGTTGGCAACCAGGGCCGTGAGTTGAGCAAACACAAACCAGGTGATCAACGCCATGAGTATCAGTGCTCCTATCAACACGATGATAATTGAAAGTATCCGCCCGGTTTTGGTTTCAATTCTTTTGGCAATGGGGGTGAGCACTACGGTGAAAATGGCAGCAAAGGCAATAGGCAACACAATATCGCGCACTAACACCAGCCCATATACGCCAATGGCCATCACCACCATAGTTTTAAAAATCCGGTCGAGACGGGAATGGGAAGATTGCTGCAGTTCACTCATAGATTAAAGGTAATGTCATTAACTGAAATAATTGATAAAATCTCAACCGTGATCACCCTTTCCTTTGGAGGACAATGTTAACGTAATTTTAAAAGCTGAACATGAACTTTCGGGTTCGTTCATCTATCACCTCATCCCCGGCCCTTCTCCTGGGAGGAGAAGGGGGCGCCTCCCCTCTCCGCCCCGGAGAGGGGTCGGGGGTGAGGTTTAGTGAGACCCTGACTTCTCAATCGCCTTCAAAATAATTGCACACGCTTCCTTTATTTCGCTTTCGGAAATAGTTAATGGTGGAGCAATACGAAAACTATTTGGACAGGAAAGGAACCAAAAGCAAATTACCCCATTAACAAGCGCCTCTTTCACAATTCGTTGCACTTGTTCGTCAGAATCAAAGTCAACGGCAAACATCAACCCGATTCTCCTGATGGCTTTTATTTTTGGATGTTGAAGCAGGCTCTCGAAAAGCTGCCCTTTTCTTTCAACCTGTTCAATAATTTTTTCTTCGATCAGAACTTCAAGTGTTGCCAATGCTGAGGCGCAGCAAACCGGGTTGCCACCAAACGTGGTGATGTGGCCAAGCATGGGGTTGTGCGTAAGGCAATGCATGATCTCTTTGGATGAAATGAATGCACCGATGGGAAGCCCTCCGCCAAATGCCTTGGCGATGGTAAGTATATCGGGTGTAATCCCAAATTGCTGAAACGCGAAGAGTGTTCCGGTTCGCCCCATGCCACATTGAATTTCGTCCAGTATCAGTAGTGCGCCAGTCTCATTGCACCGCTGACGCAAGGCCAGCATAAATTCTTTGGATGGAATCCGCACACCGGCATCGCCCTGTATGGTTTCCATGATAACACAGGCCGTCTGTTCGGTGATACTTTGCAAATCATTGATGTTATTGAAATTGATAAACCGAACATCAGGCAAGAGCGGACGAAACGCATTTTTCTTTTTCTCATTTCCGGATACACTGAGTGAACCGTGTGTACTGCCGTGATAGGAACTATGAAATGAAATGATTTCGCTTCGCCCCGTGAAGCGTTTGGCTAACTTCAATGCACCTTCATTCGCTTCTGTTCCAGAGTTAACGAAATAGGAGCAGTTTAAATTTGGAGGAAGAAGGTCTGCCAGTTTTTTGGCCAGCAGGTTGGATGGCGATTGTATATACTCCCCATAAGCCATCACATGCAGATGTTTATCCACCTGCGCTTTGATGGCCGCCACCACTTTTGGGTGGCAATGCCCGATGTTAGTAACCGCAATGCCTGAAATTAAATCCATGTAGCGTTTCCCTTCCGGAGTGTAGAGGTAAACGCCTTCTGCATTTTCAATGGGAATCAAAAAAGGAAACGGATTGGTCTGGGCAAGGTTGTTGAGGAAGATATCGGGATTAAATTCTGGAGGGTTAAGCCTTTCCATAGGAGCATTTCCGCTCAATTTAACTATTTTGCCAACACGGAAATTGATTTGATATTATGACATTTACACTTGAAATACCCAAACGTCCAACCCGAAAATTTATTCCAGAAGATTTTGCAATAACTAGTTTCGATGCGATCAAACCCTTTCTGGATGAATTGCTCAAAGCCAAAATTGAAAGTGTTGCTGAATTGAAGAAATGGTTGAAGGACCGCAGCGAACTGGAATCCATTATTTCCGAAGACCTCGGGTGGCGTTACATCCGCATGACCTGCCACACCGAAAACGAGGAGTATCAGAAAAACTACCAGGATTTCATTCAAAATATCCAACCGCATCTTGCGCCCATTGCCGATCAATTGAATAAGAAAGCACTGACATCGCCATTCTTAAAAGAGATTGAACAAGAATCCGGTTACAACCTGATGGTTCGCAATTTGAAAAAGGATGTAGAACTTTTTCGCGAGGAGAATGTGCCGCTGTTCACCGAAATCAATACCGAAACACAAAAGTATTCGCAACTCTCCGGGGCTATGATGATTTCTTTTGAAGGAAATGACCTTACCCTTCAGCAGGCGGCAGTAATTCTGCTGGACACTAATCGCCAGCGAAGAGAAGAGGTTTATAGAAAAATAAGCGAACGAAGACTCACCGACAAACAAACCCTGGACGAGCTATACTCAAAGTTAATCGGACTGCGTCACCAGGTTGCCGTAAATTCAGACTTCAAAAACTTCCGCGATTACATGTTTAAATCGTATGGACGGTTTGATTACACGCCTCAGGATTGTTTTGATTTTCACGAGGCCATTAAATACGAAGTGGTTCCCGTGTTGAATGAGCTGTCAACGATCCGGAAAAGGAAATTAAATGTGGATTCATTAAAGCCTTGGGATAAAGCTGTTGATCTCGAAGGGAGACCAGCACTAAAAGCTTTCGATAACGGAAAAGATCTCACGGAAAAATCGATTGAATGTTTCCGGAGGCTTGATCCATTCCTGGGACAATGTCTTTCCATCATGAATGCTATGGGGCATTTGGATTTGGAATCGCGAAAAGGAAAAGCGCCCGGTGGCTACAATTATCCGCTTGCCGAAATTGGCGTGCCCTTTATTTTTATGAACGCCACCTCCACCATGCGTGATATGACCACAATCATGCACGAAGGCGGCCATGCCGTTCATAATTTTCTAACCAAAGATTTGGAGTTGAGTGATTTTAAATCTCCACCGATGGAAGTGGCTGAACTGGCCTCCATGTCGATGGAGTTAATTTCTATGGATCACTGGAATTTATTTTTCCCGAACCCCGATGAACTGAAACGCGCCAAGCAAGAGCAGCTTGAAGATTTGATTGAAACATTACCCTGGGTAGCCACCATCGATAAATTTCAACATTGGATTTATGAGAACCCAAGCCACTCACCAGAAGACCGCAAGGAGAATTGGAACAGAATTTTTAATGAGTTTGCTGATACCATTACGGATTGGAAAGATTTGAGTGAGGCCAAAGACTATTTATGGCAAAAGCAATTGCACTTGTATGAAGTCCCTTTCTACTACATCGAATACGGAATGGCGCAACTAGGTGCGATAGCGGTTTGGAGAAATTACCGGAACAATCCTCAGCAGGGGTTAAAGAATTATATGGATGCTCTCAGTCTTGGCTACATGAAAACCATCCCGGAGATATACCAGGCAGCCAATATCAAATTTGATTTTAGTCGACCTTATATTAAAGAGTTGATGGATTTTGTGAGAAGGGAGATGTAGAGACGGGCAATTGCCCGTCTCTACTCCTCGTCCTTCATATCTTTCTCAATCTCGTGCATGAACACGGCATCGATGGATTCTTCCACAGTTGGAAAAATATTGAGAACACTGTCGAGTTGGGATATTTTTATCAGTTTCATCGTGTGATCAGAAAGGCTGGCTAAAATAAAAATGCCTCCATCTTCCTGCATGATACGGTTGCCCACCAACAGGGCGCTGAGACCGGACGAGTCTGTATATTTTACTTCACCAAGATCAAGAATAATATTTTTTATTCCTTCGGCATGCAGGGTTATCAATTCTGATTTCAGGGCAGGGGCCACCGTGGAGTCCATCTTGTCTTCATGCAGCCTGATCAAACTGTATTTCTCCTGCTTGTCAATTGTGTATTTCATATTTGAGTATAAACGTTGGGGGCAAAAGTAGGTTAATTTAAGGTTAAAAGTAACTCTTTTGAGTTACCTTCTGGGTTGACAAGATTTGATGGGTGAATTTCAAATTGTTGCGCTGACAAATGAACATTCGGGGCTGACTAAAAAGTCCGATTGAATCTGATTCATAATTCATTATCCAAGGAGTTTTTTAGTTTGTGTTTTTCAGTTGGGATTGTTTATCCGTTTTT
>JAYUHI010000458.1:0-3364 GCA_043767095.1 Bacteroidota bacterium | reverse complement strand
ATCAGTTGTTCAACGGCATCTTTGCCGGTGCCCGTAACGGATTGGTAGGTGGACACCACAATCCTTTTCAGTTTGTACTTCACGTGAAGAGGAGCCAGTACCATCACCATTTGAATGGTGGAGCAATTGGGGTTGGCGATGATCCGATCATCAATTTTCAATTCATGCCCGTTGATTTCGGGAACGATTAATTTTTTGGTTGGATCCATCCGCCAGGCTGAAGAGTTATCAATTACAATGGTTCCTTTCTCGGCATACTTAGGCGCCCACTCCAAAGACACGCCTCCGCCTGCAGAGAAGATGGCTACATCCGCTGCGAGATCGCAAACTTCCTGAATTGATTTTATCGGGTACTTCTTTCCTTTAAACTCAATTTCTTTTCCCACGTTTTTCCCCGAAGCAACCGGCAACAAATCATCGAACTGAAAATTTCTTTCCTCTAAAATTTTCAGGAGTTCCTGCCCAACCAATCCCGTAACACCAACAATCGCGAGTTTCATTTATGTATAAATTTAAGTTTCAAAATTAACACAATGATAAACTTGTTCGTGGAGGGGGCATCAATAATTTTTTTTGATGACCAATCATTTGTTAGCAGTTAGAAAAAAGTTGAAATGATTACTTTAGCTCAGTGAAAACATTATCCTGTTATGTCCATCCTTTGCGCATCGTGCTTATCACGATGAGTGTTGCCTGTTTCGGCCAGGTGCAGGATAATTTTTCGGACGGGAATTTTACCGCCAATCCAACCTGGAGTGGCAACAATTCCAAGTTTGAAGTCAACACAGGGCAACTGCATTTAAACGCTCCGGCACTTGCCGAAACCGCTTATCTGTCAACCGCTAGCAATGCCATCCATAATGCTTCGTGGGAGTTTTATGTGCAGATGGGTTTTGCCACATCGGGCACCAGCCTGACGAAAGTTTATCTCACTTCTGATCAGGCCGATCTCAAACAACCACTGAATGGCTACTTTGTGATGATTGGAAATACAGCAGACGAGGTAAGCTTATATAAACAAACCGGGATTACTATAACAGAAATTATTGATGGGCTTGACGGTCGAGTGAGTTTTTCAACTGTTTCTGCTAAAATCAAAGTTACCAGGGACGCTACAGGAAACTGGGATCTTTACAGTGATACCGGTTCGGCTGGCCCCACGGGGACTTACGCACTGGAAGGGAACGTTAATGATCTCACTCACACAGCATCCTCATTTTTTGGTGTTCATTGTACTTACATAGCTTCACGCTCTGCTCTGTTTTGGTTTGATGATTTTGTAGTAACAGGAACTCCGGTGCCAGACCTAACACCGCCTTCGGTATTGAGTGTTGAAGTTGTAAACCAATTTTCTGTACTGGTAAGTTTTAGTGAGGCCATTGAACAATCAACATCACAAAGCCCACCTAATTATTTCGTTAACGGAATTGGTAATCCCATAAGTGCCGTTCTCCAGGCAGACAGTAAAAGCGTAGTACTGACATTTGGAACTCCGTTTACTAACGGCCTTACCTATACGCTCCAGATTTCTGGTGTGCAGGATACAGATGGTAACGCGATGAGTCTAACCTCAACCGACTTTCTGTATTTCGTGCCTTTGCCTGTTTCTAAAAAAGATATAATCATCAGTGAATTCATGGCCGATCCATCACCCGTAGTTGGTTTGCCTGAATCGGAGTTTGTGGAGTTGTTCAACCGGTCATCAAACCCAGTTGATCTGCAAGGATGGAAACTGAGTGACGGCACAACCACGGCCGTTCTGCCTTCTTTTATTTTGATGCCGGCTTCTCGATGTGTAATTGCACCTACATCTACGGCCTCGTTGTTTTCAAGTGCGATTAGTGGCTCCAACTTTCCATCGCTGAATAATTCTGGCGATAATATCATTCTAAAAAATTCAAGCGGCTGGCTGATTGATTCCATAACCTATTCACCAACCTGGTATCACAGCGATGAAAAAAAAGATGGAGGCTGGAGCCTGGAAATTGTTGACCCTGAAAATTTGTGCGAGGAGGAAGGCAACTGGACGGCCTCTGAAAATGCGCAAGGAGGCACCCCCGGTTTTCAGAATTCTGTTTTGGCCAGCAACCCCGATGTTACGGCACCAACAATAGTATCAGGGGTCATTGAATCGGCAAATGAAATCACAATTACGTTTAACGAGAAGCTGGATGGCAACACCTCCATCTCAGCCACGCTCACACCACCCATCAACATTTTTTCGTATGAATATTCTGCCTCTTTGCGCCAAATCAAAATTATAACAAGCGAGGCCATGCTGCCCAGCACATATTACACCCTCACGCTTTCGAATGTTTTCGATTGCCCCGGCAATGCGCTTACCGAAAACACCATCCAGCTTATATTGCCGGAGGTGGCCACGGCTGGGGATGTTTTGATTAATGAAGTTTTGTTTAATCCTAAAAGCGGAGGAGTTGACTTTGCAGAGATTTACAATCAATCCAGCAAACACATTAGCCTGAAGAAATGGACGATCTCCAGCCATGAAAATAATTTGGTAGTCAATCCAAAAGAAATTGAACAGGACAATCTCATTATAGCCCCAAAGTCGTTTCTGGTGTTCACATCCGACCCGGCCATACTCAAATCACATTACCCCAGAACAATTGAGTCGGTTTGCCTGGCAACCACATTGCCTTCTATGCCGGATGATGAAGGCTCCATTGCCCTGGTGGATAGTCTTGGCATCGTGCTCGATTATTTTTTATACCGTGATGATTACCACGTGATTTTTCTTAAAGATAAAGAAGGCGTTTCGCTGGAGCGCGTCTCACTGGAATCGAAAACAAATGACGCCAACAATTGGAGGTCGGCCAGCCAGGCCGAGAATTTTGCGACACCGGGTTACAAGAATTCTGCTTCATCAACCGGAGCGACTTCAGCTATAGGTGATGTGACTGTTGAACCGGAAATCTTTTCACCGCAAGTGGCGCCAAATGATTTCACAAAGATTACGTACCGGTTTAACCAAAGCGGAAGTGTTGCCAATGTTTCCATTCTTGACCAGCAAGGCCACCCGGTAAAAGTCCTGGCCAATAATGAAGTGTTGGGAACAGAAGGATTTTTTCGGTGGGATGGCGACCGCGAGGATGGTGGCCGGGCAAGGGCCGGTTATTATATTGCCTGGGTAGAAGTTTTCGATGCCACCGGCAAAGCAGAGACATTCCGGAAGAGGATTGTGATTGCCTTTCACTAACCTTTTAAGGTATTCCAACAGAAGTGTTCAAACCGTTCAATTCATGGGTTTTAACCCACATTGCAGCTTTTTGACACCGAACGAGAAATTTCAATTTTTTTTCGGCTAAAAATTCATCACTAGCCCGTACCCCCCTACGGGAGAATA
>JAYUHI010000457.1:0-3374 GCA_043767095.1 Bacteroidota bacterium | reverse complement strand
GCAGTTAACCAATTTAACCTGGAAGAAAAAAAAGGAAAAACATCTCATTATAAAACACTTACAGCATTAGCCTGACGGCTATGGCCGGACAGGCAGGGAGAGGGCAGGGGTGAGGCCTTAATGCCGGTGGGCTTCCGCCTGTTTTTTAAATTCCTCCAGGCTAACCTCTTTCTCGGTTACTGTTATCAATGATTTAACAGCCGCCATTATTTTTTCGGTCCGGATAACATTATACAACCTCATGAAATTCTGCCCGTTGTTGCCCTGCAGGTAATTTTCAATAATTTTTTCGATTCGGTCTTTTAACTGCTCGGCAAATGCCTCACCCCCAAATTGGCTAATGACCAAAGTTCTGGCGCGCACTCTCACCTCCTTGGCATCCACAACGATCTTGTTGTCTTCGGCAATTTGATTTTTGATTAAGTCTAACTTGATGGACTTCTTGTAATCGCTGAACTCTTTTTCCAATACTTCATCAGTAATGGAACCATCGCCTGTATTCTTAAGCCACTTCTTCAGAAAATCTTCAGGCAGGTTGATTGCCGTGTGATCCATCAGGTGATGTTCGATTTCGTGCTCCAGCAGGTGATTGGTTTCCCGTTCGTAGTTGCCACTAATAGTTTCCTTCACTTTATTGATGAACTCATCTTCGGTGGTTATCACATCTTTTCCGAATACTTTATCAAACAATTCCTGGTTTAATTCAGCCGGCAGCGTGCGGCTTACGAAATTTATTTTAACAGTAACCTTTCCGTCATTTCCCTGCCCGTCCGCCAGGCGGGCACTTACTTCACCTTCACCAATTCCTAACGCGTTGGCTTTATCCGCATCGTTTTCAAAAACCTGGTGCACATCAAACTCAATCACATCGTCTTTCTTCACGCCCAGAAACTTCTTTTGTTCATTGGCTTTTACTTTTTCAATAATGATGTACGAGTTCTTCTTCTCTTCAGGATTGGCACCTTGAATCTCACCATATAGAATATCTGTCACCTCGCTAACCTCAGGATACGTGGGCTGGCCATAGCGCTTACGCGTTTCCAGCATGGTCTCCTCGATTATTTTTTGATCCACTTCAATGGTGTATTTCTGAATTTTAATTTTCGAATTCAGATCAACTTTAAAATCGGCAGCCATGCCCACCTGGAAAACAAACTCAAAATCTTTTTGAAATTCCCAATCGATGGTCTGAGTCTTTTCATGGTCGGGCATAGGGTCGCCCAGCACTTTTAGCTTTTTCTCCTTAATGTAATCGTTGATGGAGTGGGAGATCAGGTGGTTCACTTCTTCAACAAGAATTGATTTTCCGTACATCTTCTTCACCACTCCGGTGGGCACCATGCCTTGCCTGAAGCCTTTGATGTTGGCCTTTTTAGCATAGTCTTTAATCTTGGTATTAACCTTGGGCAGATAGTCGTTCTCTTCCACCTTAATGGTGATCAGGCCATCGGTTTGTGATTGTTGATTCAGGGTAATGTTCAAGGGAGTTAATTTATAATAGTTACCAGTTACCAGTTTCCGGTCGCCCTTAACAAGCAACAGGCAACAAATTTCAGTGCGCATGGGGGGACTCCCCGCCCGAACGTTCCACTTCGGGACGGGCGGGGGACCCCCACCATACTTTACATCACTTTCAATGATGCAACTCGTGCGCATGGAGGGACTCGAACCCCCACGCCTTACGGCACCAGATCCTAAGTCTGGCACGGCTACCAATTACGCCACATGCGCTAAAATATTTCGTTTCTCCATTTTCAAATTATCCAATCGGCTAATCCCCCCATTGGCTAATTGTCAAAAATCCTCTAATTTCCCGTTGGCCTCTGAAAAAGGAGTGCAAATTTATTGATTATTCATTAGCGGGAAAGGTTCACCGATTTTTTTGAGAAATGGAAGTTGATGTTGCTGAAGAGAAAAGAGAGATAATCAATCGCTATCGCAGGCTGTTGCGCAAGGCTAAGCCCATCCTTAAAGACAAAGACGCCAGGCTGATTAAAAAAGCCTTTACCCTCGCCCTGGAGGCGCACAAAGACATGCGCAGGAAATCCGGGGAGCCTTTCATATTTCATCCCCTTACGGTTGCCGAAATCTGTGTGGAAGAAATTGGCCTGGGAACCACCTCTATTATTGCTGCGCTTATTCATGATGTGGTGGAAGATACCGATATCGAACTGTCGGATATCGAACGAATGTTCGGAAAAAAAATCGCCCGCATCGTGGACGGCCTCACTAAGATTCGGGGTGTGTTTGAGTATGGCACCTCGGCACAGGCAGAGAATTTCCGAAAGATGCTTTTCACGCTGTCGGAAGATGTGCGCGTAATCCTGATCAAACTGGCCGACCGGCTGCATAACATGCGAACGCTGGACAGCATGCCCCGCAATAAACAACTCAAAGTCTCCAATGAAACCATTTATCTCTACGCTCCGCTGGCTCACCGGCTTGGCCTGAATGCAATCAAGACCGAACTGGAAGATCTCTATTTGAAGTTTACGGAGCCACCCGTGTATGACGACATTGCCCAAAAGATTGATGACACCAAGGCATCACGCAATAAGTTCATCAAACTTTTTGTTACTCCGTTGAAGGACGAACTGGATCGGTTGAAAGTTGCCTACGAAATTAAAAGCCGGCCCAAGTCAGTTTATTCCATCTGGAATAAAATGAGGAACCAAAATATTCCTTTCGAAGAGGTCTATGATTTATTTGCCATCCGGGTTATTATTGACTCGCCCGAAGAACAAGAAAAATCTTTTTGCTGGCAGGTCTATAGCATTGTTACCGATTATTATACACCCAACCCTGACCGTCTGCGCGATTGGATAAGTACCCCCAAAGCCAACGGCTATGAATCCTTGCACACCACAGTTATGGCCAAGAACGGGCAGTGGGTGGAAGTACAAATACGCACCAATAGAATGGATGAGATTGCCGAGAAGGGATATGCCGCGCACTGGAAATATAAAGACAACCCCTCTAAGTACGAATCGAATTTGGAAAAATGGCTGGCGCGCGTGCGCGAGTTGCTGGAACGGCAGGATTTAACAGCGCTGGAATTTGTTGACGATTTTCGCGGGAATCTTTTCAATGAAGAAGTTTTTGTGTTCACGCCAAAGGGCGAATTGAAAACGCTTCCCTTCGGAGCCACGGCTCTTGATTTTGCCTTTGATATCCACACCGATGTGGGCTCTAAATGCATTGGCGCGAAAGTCAATCAGAAATTAGTACCCATCAATCACGTTCTCAAGAATGGCGACCAGGTCGAAATCCTGACATCAACAAAACAAAAGCCCACTGAAGATTGGCTGCGCATCGTGGTGAGCACGAAGGCCAAATCCAAAATCAAAGATGCCCTGAAAGAAGACCGCAAGCAT
>JAYUHI010000456.1:0-7980 GCA_043767095.1 Bacteroidota bacterium | reverse complement strand
TAAAAATGGGAAAAAAGACCACGAATCCCAAAGGGGATTCTATTCCCATACACATTTCAAAACCAATTACTTAAAACTTAGCCTGACGGCTATGGCCGGCAGGCAGGGAAGCACAACGCACACGAAGAACTCCAACTTTGTGTCCGTTGTGTCTTCCTTCGTGTTCTTTGTGAGACCTTGCCTTCTCTTGCAAAACTGTCGTACACCTTTAATCTGCCTTATCGCCTATTATTAAACTAAATACTTGTTACCCATGAAAATAAATTCAATTTCTGCTGTTGGTTTATTTTTGATCTGCATATTGTTGCAGATTTCCTGCACATCGCCAGAAAAACGATGGAAGCTTTCCTGGGTCGATGAGTTTGAAACAGCCGGTCAACCCGACTCTGCAAAATGGGATTATGACCTAGGCGATGGCTGCCCCAATGTTTGTGGTTGGGGCAATAACGAGATGGAATTCTATACGAAGGATTCTAAGAATGTGAGGACTGAAAATGGCTTTCTAATTATTGAAGCCCTGAAAGATTCTATGGGCGGCAAACCATACACCTCCACCCGAATCGTTTCCAGAAAAAAAGGCGACTGGCTTTACGGGCGGATAGAAGTAAAAGCCAAACTGCCCCGGGGAAAAGGCACCTGGCCCGCCATCTGGATGTTGTCAACCGAATGGAAATATGGCGGCTGGCCGGCCAGTGGCGAGATTGACATCATGGAACACGTGGGTTTCGACCCTGGTGTGGTGCATGGAACTCTTCATTCCGACAAATACAACCACATTAAGCAAACCCAGCAGGAGGGGAAAATCACAGTGTCTGATTGCCAGGATAGTTTCCATGTGTATGCGGTGGAGTGGGAAGAAAACGAAATCCGTTTTTTTGTGGATGAGAAAATGTATCACCGGGTAGAGCGCAATCCACAAGATGATTTTAAAGGCTGGCCGTTCGATCAAAAGTTTCACCTCATCATGAACATTGCCGTGGGCGGCAACTGGGGAGGCCAGCAAGGTGTTGATGAATCTATCTGGCCACAGCGAATGGAGGTTGATTATGTAAGAGTGTATGAACGTTGAAACCGAAGGGTGCCCGGCAGGCGGGTAGCCAAAACTATATTGGGCTAAAGCCCTGTTGGTTTGTTTTAATTTGTTCCCCGACATAAATGTCGGGGCTATGTTCTAATGCATAATCTGGGTTACTTCTTCTTTAAAACAATCTGCATCTGCAAATCAGAAATGTAACGACTGTAAATTTCTTTCAGGGCATGATACTCCACAGAATTGTAAACAGGTTTAGTCAGCGAAAGCGAACTGGATATGGTTATTTTTCCATTCAGGTTGGTGACACTTAATAAGTAACGACCACCTCCCTGGGGCAAAGCCAATGCAACACTCTTGGGCAACTCTTCTGGAATAAATGTGAGAGGATATTCAAACGAGACCAGGAAAATATATTCCGGAGGTGCCCCAAAATCGACTGGGTACATCCGCTCCTCCGATAGGAAAGGATTTTTTTCTGTGCGGTCAAAGAGAAACGGCTGCAGGTAAACCGTGCTGGCATTTCCTGTATTATTATCCAGAGTGAATTCTATTTTTTCAATGAAGGGTTTGGTTAATTCAGCTTCATTTTCCGAAGTAAAGTTTTTCACCTCAAGCCCAACCCAATCCGAAGTACGGCTCTCACCATATTCGGCTTTCTTACTGAAACCGAAATAACTGTTCCGCATAGTATAAGCCGCATAGCCGTAATAATTAATGGAGGCCGTTCCGCTCATGGTTCCATCATCGCTTAATCGCATTTTTATGTCATTCACCGTTCTTCGCTTGTCATTAGGTTTAATGTCTATCCATGCCGATGTTTCGCCCAAAGCCCTCCCCTGTCCATTGAGGCAGCGCTCGGGTATAAACCCAAAGGGATAGAGGTTGCTCGTGGCATCCAGCCAATAATATTTGTCGGCAATCTTTGCCCGCACAACCACATAATTAAAATTATTGAGTGATGGATGATGTTGAGTGGGAAGGCCATTGGCCCGGGTTGAAATTAAAACCGGTTCAGCATCCAGGCCTGCTTCGAGCAATGCGCCAAGCAAGGATAAATTGACATCGGCAACATTGCCCTTGCTTGTCTCCATTGTTTTTTTAATTCCTTTGTCGGTAAGGAATCCAAACTCCTCATTCCAGCTAATCGTGGCCCTCATGTAATCGTAAATGCTCTTGCACAGAGCAAGCGGATCGTTTTCTTTTTCCCTTAACGCCTTTGCTTTATCCTCAAACACATTTCTGGCTTTCCTGATTTGCACGCCAAAATTTTCATGCTGCTTTAGCTCCTGTTCAGCATCTTTCCATTCGGACGTTATTTTATCTACCTGGCCATCCCGCTGCGTAATCCGGTCCAGTTCAAATGTAATGGCGCTAACGAAATTCTTTTTGGCCGTCATATGTTCTTCCTCCTTAAAAGCTGGAATGTTTTCCATGGCGTACTTGAATAAGGAACAATCGGCAGAAGGCCCTCCCGAATACCCTCCAGAGCCAACACATTGCCTGACTAATTCCGCCACATTTTTAGTTAAGTTTAAAAAACCCTTCAGCGTAATGTTATATTGGTAGTAGGCAGGATACTTGGCCCAAAATTCACTTTTCACTTTAGGTATGTCCCACTGAAATCTCCACGGTATGAAACTATAGGTGAAAGGAGTTTCCAATTGATAATATACTTCTATAACACTTCCCACCCGAACATCAGGTACGGCAAACTTGGTGATTGAATACTCCTCGGTGCTATTCTCTGTATAAATATCTTTGCCCAATAAAATGGTTTCTTTCCAGGAATTTCCTTCGCGGTTGAATGATGAGGCCTTAACATTTCTAACAATCTCCTGACGTGCTGTTCCCCGTTTGCTCATCGGTATTTCAAAGTCGGCATATGATTTTCCTGCTTCTTTCAGAATTTTTATTTTCACGTGGTATTGAAAAATAATCCGGTTCAGGTTTTCCAGATCAAAAGAAGCATCGCCAAACTCATTCAACACAACGGCCACCGCGCTGGTGTCGCGGCTATACGTTTTCATATCCAACTCCTCGTAAGTAATCTTTCCAAAATCAAAACCATTACCCTGGCTTTGGAGCTGAGGACTGAGTAAAACCAGTGAGCAACCCACTAGAAAATTAATAATACGATAGATGGTATTAGTCATGATGAATTTATTTGATAGACAAGGTAAAGATAAAAGGACTTCGGCAATCAACAGGTTTTGAAGCGATAACTTTTATCTTGCACCATGGTATTTGCCAGCCTCATATTCCTTTTCATTTTTCTTCCCCTAAACCTGGTGCTCTATTACAGTTTGGGGAACAAGGAATACCGGAACGGCCTGCTCGTTGTATTTTCATTCTTCTTTTACTCCTGGGGCGAGCCGGTTTGGATAATCCTCATGATTATCTCAGCCTCGGTAGATTACATCAACGCCCTGGTTATTGAACGCTACCGCGGAACCGTTTGGGCCAAGGTTGGCCTCATCTCCTGTTTGATTGTGAACCTGGGCCTGCTGGCCATTTTTAAATACAGCGCATTCTTTTATCAAAACCTCAACGATATTTTTGGGCTTCAGCTAACCCTTCCAACTTTTGCACTGCCCATTGGCATTTCATTCTACACGTTTCAAACCATCTCGTATGTGCTCGATGTTTACCGGGGCGAGGTGAAAGCCCAAACATCATACATGAAATTCATGATGTTTGTGTCGCTCTATCACCAGTTAGTGGCGGGCCCCATCGTTCGTTATGCGCACATCGCCCACGAGATAGACAACCGGAAGGTTGACATCAATGATTTTAGCGCGGGTGTGAGCCGGTTTTGCCAGGGGCTTTTCAAAAAAGTTTTCTTCGCCAATGTGGCGGGCGACCTGGCCAAGACTTACCTCAATGGAAATATTGATTTGCTTTCGGTGGGCGGCAGTTGGTTCGGGCTGATCCTGTTCACGCTCCAGATATATTTTGATTTTTCCGGTTACTCAGACATGGCCATCGGGCTGGGGCGCATGTTCGGCTTTCACTATCACGAGAATTTCAATCATCCCTACACCGCCACATCGGCCACCGACTTTTGGAGGCGATGGCATATTTCGCTCGGCACATTCTTCCGCGATTATTTATACATTCCGCTGGGCGGAAACAAAGTAAAAGTTTACCGCAATCTGTTTATCGTTTGGTTTCTCACCGGCCTGTGGCATGGCGCCAGTTGGAATTTTATTTTGTGGGGATTGTATTTCGGGGTGTTGATCGGCATGGAGCGGGCCTTCCTCGGCAATCTGTTGAAACGAATGCCCAGGTTCGTTTCTCATGCTTATTTGTTGCTGGCCGCCATTTTCGGGTGGGCTATTTTTTATTTTACTGACCTTTCGCGAATGGGCTCTTTTATATCGGTGATGGTTGGTGCTTCTGGTAATGCTCTGTGGGATGTAGCGCTGGGCATACAACTTAAAGCTAATCTTATCTGGCTGGCACTGGCTATAATCTTTTGCATGCCGGTAATTAATTTTTTCAAAACCCAGGTCGATAAATATCTTTCTCCACGTCAACAACTAATCGTGCCCTATGCGCAGGCCCTGGTGAATGTAGGTTTGATGCTTACTTCCGTTTCGTTTTTGGTGGGCAAGTCTTACAATCCATTTCTTTATTTCCGGTTTTGATGATGGCAAAAAACAAATCGTTCCTCATCTCATCCCTCGTCAACATCGAGGCGTTTGGCATCGTGTTGTTGGGGGGCTGCCTCCTCACATGGATTGAACCTAAACTTTTGGTTTCCGAAATTGAAAAGCGCGAGCTCACCCCTTTCCCCACGTTTAGTTTTGAAAAATTGTTTGAAGGTCATTATACCGATAGTCTCGATTTATATTATGCCGATCATTTCGCGCACCGCGAACAATGGGTGGACTTCACGGCATGGGCAAAAGGTTATTTCGGGTTTCGGTCGAATGACCTGATGGTTTACCAGGGCGAGAACCCCGACCTCGCCAACTCAGATTCATTGGCATTAGCCGACTCGCTGATCATGGCAAAGAAGGATTCATCCCAACAAAAAAAGAATAAGCCAGTTACTGACGGGCCTCCACCCGAAATGAAAAACTCCATCCTGATTTACAATGGAATGGCCTTTCAGCTTTTCGGTCGGCAAACCGAAGCAGAAATAAATTTCGCGGCCACCATCAACAGTTACAAGAAAAAACTGGGCGATTCCGTCCGGGTTTTTGCCTGTGTGGTTCCGGGCCCCACTGATTTCTATTTGCCCGATGAATACAAATCAAAACAAAACCTTGAGAAGCCGAGCATTGATTTCATTTATTCAAAATTAGATACTGATGTTTTTGCTGTTGACGCCTATACCCGTTTGGAAGAAAGCGCTAGCGATTATATCTATTTCAAAACAGACCACCATTGGACTGCCCGTGGCGCGTACCAGGCTTACCTGGCTTTTTGCAAAGCTGCAGGATTTGAAGCCGCCAGCCTTTCAGCTTTTGAGCACCACACAAGCAAACCATTTCTGGGCTCTCTCTATAATGCTACCCTTGACACCCGTTTGAAAACCAGCAAGGACAGTCTTGAATATTTTATCCCACCAGTAAAAACCCAGGCGTGGCGATACCAGGAAAGAGACCTTCAACGAATTATTCCCACGCAAGTGGTTAGCAAACGGCTGGGCCAAGCCGGAATGTACCTTGCTTTTATTGGAGGTGATTTTCCGCTTATCCACATTATCACTGAAAACAAGAACGGCCAGCGAATCATGATGATAAAAGATTCTTACGGAAACGCCCTGGCCCCATTTCTAACTATGCACTACGAGGAAATATTTATCGTTGATTATCGTTCTTTCGATAGTAACCTCCCCGGTTTTATTCTGGAGAACGGTGTTTCTGATCTATTGTTTTTGCATAACGTTTCGGTTGCCAACCGGAAGTTTACAGCATCGAGGGAGAGTTACCTGATGCGGATAAAAGATTTGAAACCCAGGATAACCCGCGACACGACAACTGTGATGGATTGATTTTGACACGCGTTGACATCTTCAACTGATTTTTTAAACAGGTTGGCGAGCATTTTTTTAAACTATACCTTTGCCACACATGAGCCGAATGTTTTTGCGATACTTGATTTCCTTGCTGGCTTTCGTTTTCAACGGCTCTTCTTTGTGGGCAAGCCCTGGAGGTGATTCTACCCGCAACCAATATTACTGGCTGAACCCCGACTTGAACTCCATCCAGTTTTATCATCGCTCCGCCTTCGAGCCGTTTTATAATAAGTGGATGAAAGGAGAGCCGATCACCATCGTGCACTTTGGCGATTCGCATGTGCAGCCTGACATTTTCACGGGTGAATTGCGGAAAATTTTGCAACATGAAAAAGGCATGGGCGGGCGGGGCATGATCTTTCCTTATTCCATCGCCCAAACGTATTCCACCCTCGACTATGCTTCGTATCATACCGGAACCTGGCGGGCATCGAAAAGCAATGAGTACATTCCTAAGCTTCCCCTTGGCATCTCTGGCGTCACGGCCAGAACAATTGATCCATCGGCCAGTTTTACCATACGGTTTCATTATCCCATGCCTTCTCACTACCGAAAGCTGAAATTGTTTTGCAAACAACAGCACAGCAGTTACGATCTGGTGGTGATATCGGGTGGGGAACGGCTTGCAGTTGCTGTGGATGAGGCCGCCTCAGCCAATGCTCAATCATTTATCGAAGTGGTGTTACCCGTAATTGGAAATACCATCACCGTTCAAGTGGTGAAGAAAAATGAGTTTGAAAATGAGTTTGAATTTTATGGGATGAGCTTGGAGAGCGCCACTACCGAAGGTTTAGTGTTGCATTGCCTGGGTGTGGGTGGTTCGCAGTTCAGATCTTTGTTGGCCGAAGCCTTGTTTGATGTTCACCTGGCGAATGTGAAGCCCGATCTGGCCATTCTTGATTTCGGTACCAACGATCATCTCTACAACAACACCATTCCGCCCGACATGGAAGCCAAGATTGTGCAGGTGATCAACCGCGTGAGGAAAGTAGCGCCAAACTGTTCCGTGCTGCTCACCACAACACAAGACATGAACCGGAGGGGCATCAATATTACTTCGGGCCGCGATTACTCGGCCCTGATCCGGAAAATTGCAAAAGACCAGAATTGTGCTTTTTACGATTGGTACTGGGTTTCGGGCGGGCCTAAACGGATGAGCCTTTGGCAGCAAAGCGGCCTGGCCCAGGTTGATAATATCCATTTAACGATCAGCGGCTACACGTTGAAAGGGAAACTGCTTGGCTCCGCATTCAAATCCAGCTTGAATAAATTGTCAGCCTCTGCCGATTCATTAGTGTTCAATCCAGATACCATTTCATTTAGCTATTTAATTGCCCGGCAGGATTCCCTGATGAAAAGAAATCAGGCGAATGCTCAGGCAGCACAATCAACTCCTCCCGTCAATATTCTTTACCATAAAATCAAGAAAGGGGAAACGCTGGGACAAATTGCCGAGAAGTATCATGTTACGGTTTCATCTATCCGGTTGATCAATGGGCTATCCGGGTCGAAAATAATTGCCGGAAAGACTTTGAAAATTGAGCAACCTCAAGGCTCTGCCACTGCCGCATCAACCAAACGGGAAAAAGTAAAGCAATCGGCAGAGGATAAAAAAATCAACCAGGCCTTCACCCAGATTGTCAACACCAAACTCATCCAGCATAAAATTGCGTCAGGAGAAACGTTGGGTGGCATTGCGGAGAAATACCACGTATCGGTTAAGCAATTGAAAAAGACCAACGGGTTGAAAACATCCAGGATTATTGCCGGGAAAACCTTAATAATAGAGGTGCCCCTTGTTGTGGACAGGAAAAACAAGACTTAAAGGGGACCTCTAATAACTCACGAATGAATACAAATAGAACGCTGATGACACTGATTGGGCAGATTATCGCTGATAAAATCATAATTTATCATAATC
>JAYUHI010000455.1:0-7985 GCA_043767095.1 Bacteroidota bacterium | reverse complement strand
AAGTGTGCCGATTTCTACGGCATCCGCGCGCTTATCACGCAAACCCTTTATCGTGTTTTGTTTGAAGAATTATCTGTTCAGGATGCCTTGCAATACCTGATGCGGTATCCACTGAATGTGGATATCGATTTTATTGCTGATTGAAAATCAAATCAACTGTTCCCTGATCTTCGATGCTGTTTCCGTTAGTTCCTCTTTCGATGGCCGCAACTTTGGGTTGGAAAAATTAATATCGCTCATAGCATTCATGGGTATGAGGTGAATGTGGGCATGCGGAACCTCTAACCCAATTACGCACACACCAATGCGTTTGCAGGGAATGGCCTTCTTGATACCGATAGCAACCTTCTTGGCGAACACATTCATGGCTGCCAGGGAATCATCATCCAAATCAAAAATATAATCGACCTCTTTTTTAGGAACCACCAGCGTGTGGCCTTTAACCAAAGGCATGACATCCAGGAAGGCAGCGAACTGATCATCTTCCGCTACAATGTGACCAGGAATTTCTCGGTTAATGATTTTACTGAAAATTGTCATCAATTGAAAACTTTAGAACATCAGCACATCAACATTTTCAAACCCCAATATTCACCACCTCAAATTCAATCTCTCCAGCCGGTGTTTTAATCCTGGCGCTCTCACCTTTCTTCTTTCCGAGCAGACCTTTCCCGATGGGTGATTGGGTTGAGATTTTTCCTGTCTTTAAATCAGCTTCTTCTTCCGAAACTAAGGTGTAAGTAAATGAGGCTCCGTTCTTTTTGTTTTTAATCGTAACCTTGGAAAGAATGGAAACAGACGAAGTATCCACTTTCGATTCATCGAGCGGGCGGGCCTTGCTCAGCAAATCTTCCAGTTGGGCGATTTTCGCTTCCAGGTGCCCTTGCGCATCTTTGGCGGCATCATACTCAGCGTTCTCACTCAAGTCGCCTTTATCGCGGGCTTCAGCAATTTGTTTGGCAATGCTGCTCCTTCCTTTGCTTTTTAATTCAGAGAGGTCGCCCTTCAGTTTTTCAAGTCCTTCTTTAGTATAGTATGAAATCTTCGCCATAATATTTTCAGTTCCAATAAAAAAACAAACAACGGCTTCGCCTGAAACCGTTGTTGAGTGATCACAAAATTAGCGTTTTATCTTTTGTTGCCAAATCAACACCAGAATATGATTCAACCGGCCGTCACAATTTCGGGAACCAGTTGTTGTAATTGTTGTTGCAGTTCAGGGTCAAATTTGGCTAAGTAAAGTGTTTTTGCTTTTGCTAATTGTTCTACTGTTAAGCCTTTGGCCCCGGTAAGGTCGGCTTTATAAAGGCTCGCGTTGTCAAAATCGGCACCCATCAAATAGCTGCCGCGCAGATTGGCTTCCATCAAATAAGCATTGCATAAATTGGCTTTGATGAGAAAGGCATTTTCAAATTGTGCTTTAATCAAAAAGGCATCTTTAAAAATAGCCCCGCTGGCATAAGCCCCGTTCAGGTTGGCCTGGTTCATGTTGGAGTTTTCAAAATTGGTTTGATTTAACCGGGTGTTTTCCAGATTGGTTTCAATAAGCGTTGAATTGGAAAAGTTGGCTGAATTCATATTGGAACCTGCGAGGTTAACGTAATTCAAATTGGTGCGCACCAGGTGGCATTTCACCAGGTTAATTTCGTAGATGTTGTGCCGGTTAAGCCGTTTAATATTACCCACTGTCCGGAATGCGGCTTCATCCGATTCCCACAAACGGAAGTCGTCTATCTCATCTTTGTACGTTCTGATGCGCTGTCGCGTTTCCCCGCTTTTGTTTAACCAGAAAAGCAGGATGGCAATCACGGCAATGTCGAACAGCATGCCGTGAGCTTCGGCCAATATTTGATACCAAAATAGTTCGAACGCATTCAGGTAATACGGCAGGCTTAAACCAACAACAAGAATGGACAACACTAATAAAACCAGGGAGGCAGTCAGGATAGGATTTTCTATCACCTGGTGAAACTTATCTCGTAATTTCCCAAATACCGACTTGATCTTTTTCATTTCAACGGGTTTCCGGCTTCACGTATCAATATTAGATGATTTTGAAATGTGCTGGGAGCAGAGTTTAAATTCAATCTTACATCTGCTGTATATCCATCTAAACTACAACAAAATATCCACAGTTAAAAAATAAACAGCAAGGCCAAGCAAGTCGTTTGTGGTAGTGATAAACGGTCCCGAAGCCAGGGCAGGATTGAACCCCAGACGATTGAGAATAAGTGGTGTAACAGTGCCTATCAAGGATGCGAACAACACAACTACAAACAAGGCAATAGATACAACTGAGGAAAGTTTTTGATTGCCAAATACCAAAAGATTGATTCCGAAAACGAGCAGGGAAAGAACCAGGCCATTTAACACGGCCACACTGAAAACTTTCGTCAATCGTTTCCAAAGCCCCTCGTCCAGATAGCCAGGGCTTACTAAACTCTGGACCACTAATGATGACGATTGAATGCCCACATTTCCACCAGTTGCCTGAATGAGAGGAACAAAAAATGAAATGGCCGTAATGCGTGCCAACTGTCCTTCAAACAAACCCATAAAACGCGCACTGATTATGCCTCCAACTATACCAATAACCAGCCAGGGCAAGCGGGCTCGGGTGTTTTTCCAAATGGTATCGTCTTCTTGTACATCTTCCGTTATACCTGACATCAGTTGGCGGTCTTCTTCGGCTTGCTCAGTAATCACATCAACCACGTCATCTATGGTTATGCGCCCAACGAGTGTGCCCTGAACATTGACTACCGGCACAGACTCCATGTCATACTTCTGCATGATTTCGGCCACCTCACGGTCTTCCAAATAGGTTTCTACCGACACCACATCTTCAATAATATCTTTTACCAGCGTTTTAGAATCACTCAGGATTAATTGTTGAAGGGCGACCCGGCCCAGAAGTTTATCATTCTCATCCACAACATAAACCGTGTAGAATTTGGTTACAACATTCTCTGCTTGCTTTCTGATCTCTTCAACGCATTGAACAACCGTCCAATGATCGCGTGCCTTGATTAATTCTTTGGCCATAAGCCCTCCGGCCACATTCTCATCGTAGCGCAACAGATCAATAACCTGTGATTTAAGAACCGGTTCAAGACCGGCAATAACTTCTTCGCTGGTTTTGATGGGCAGTTCGTTGAGTATGTCTGCGGCATCATCAGAATCGAGCACATTCATGAACTCGACTAATTCAGGCACCTCAAATAATTCAAGGAATGATTTACGAGTGTCTTTTTCGAGGTCGCGAATGATTTCAGCTCGTACCGAAACCTTCAAAAGATCGATAGCATACTTCGAATCTTCGCCCCTGAATTCATTCAGGAGTTCGGAGATGTCGGCCGGGTTGATGGACTCCAGTGAACTAAGAATAAAATCCCGGTCGTGTTTTTCCAACGCTTCGCGGAAGCGGTCGCGGAACTCCGGGGTCAGCTCAAACTCGGCTAATTGTTTCATCTCTTTTCCAGGTGCTTCGTCAGAAAAACAAAATCACTGACACCCAATTGCTCTGCCCGTTTGCCGAGCAGTTCATGGTGTTGAAGCGATTCGGGCAAATTTAGATTTTTCAATGCGTTGCGCAAGGTCTTGCGCCTCGTTTGAAAGGCCTGTTTAACCACTTTCACAAACAACGTTTCATCGCAATCCAGTTGGGCAGTCGAGTTCCGCGTAAGCGATAACACAGCTGAATTAACTTTGGGAGGAGGGAAGAACACACCGGGGGGAACGGTGAAAAGCAATTTGATATCGTAAAAAGCCTGGAGCAGCACACTTAATATTCCATACGCTTTCGAGCCGGGGGGCGAGGCAATTCTTTCCCCCACTTCTTTTTGAACCATGCCCACCACCTGGGTAACGATTTGCCGCTGTTCTAAAACCTTAAAGAAAATTTGCGATGAAATGTTGTACGGGAAATTCCCGATCACCGACCATTTTTTGCTGGATAGAGTTTGCAAATCCAATTTCAGAAAATCACCATGAATAATCTTACCGGTTAAGGCCGGATATTTTTTTTTTAAATATCCGATGGATTCATTATCAATCTCAATCAAAAACAGATCGGAGTACTTTTCAACCAATAACCGGGTGAGCACGCCCATGCCGGGGCCAACCTCAATTACTGAAGTATTCTCAGGCTTCAGGGCATCAACAATTTTCCTCGCAATGTTCTGGTCTTTCAAAAAATGCTGACCGAGATATTTTTTTGGTCTAACCATATGGGACATAGAGGCCTTAAAGACTACAACGATAAAACAATTCAACGGCAATTTGAAAATATGGTCTCCAGGGTTGGCCTGTTCCTAAACAGATTTTAGTACCTTTAAGGTGAATTTATCTCGGGATCAGTATGGAGACAAAATCGAATTTGATAATTCTTGAAAAAGGGGAAGCTCACTGGGATTTTTTTGAACTACAAGAAAGCGAGGTTCGGACAATCAGTGAGCGAATTTTAATGAAGGTTCAGCAGATGGCTGCCAAAATCGGACAAATCCCAATAACCATCGAAACCATTCGTGAGAAGGGCAATAGAAAACCCTCTCCCCAATAAATGCCAGAACTATATGTAGTTGCTGGACCTAATGGAGTTGGAAAGACTACCCTTTTCAAAGAGTTAATTCCTTTCGGGACAGATTACATCAACGCAGATTTGATTGCCCGTACACTCCGAAAAATGGAGGATGGAAAATTAATCTTTCAAGCCGCTAAATGTTTCCCCTGGATAGAAGCTGTTCTTAGCAGTCCTGTCTCAAAACCTCAGCACCCTTTGTCGATTGAACAAGTTCGTGCGCTCTATAAAAGACTAAAAAAAGAATAAAGCTATCTTGCCTCCCAAATAATTTATGAAACAACACGACAAGCCCTGTATTGGCATAACCATAGGAGACCTTAACGGCATCGGGCCGGAAGTCATTATTAAGGCCCTTGCCGACCATCGCCTGATGAGCATGGTTACTCCGGTGGTTTATGGCAGCACCCGGGTGCTTTCTTACTACCGGAAATTGATGAACCTGGAAGAGTTCAACTACAGTCAGGTGAAAACCCCTGGCCAATTTTTTCCAAAAACAATTAATGTTGTGAATTGCTGGGAAGACGTTATAGAAATCCAACCGGGACAACCTTCCAAAACCACAGCCAGGGCTGCCCTGGTTGCGCTCCGTAAAACAATCGAAGATTATAAAGCGGGATTTCTGGACGGAATAGTTACAGGCCCAATTGATAAGAATACAATTTTTGCAGACGACTTCCAGTTTCACGGCCACACCGAATACCTCACGCAAGTTTTCAATGCCACCGAAAGCCTGATGCTGATGGTTGCCAAAGATTTGAAAGTTGGCTTGGTAACGGAGCATGTTCCCTTGAAAGGAGTGAGCGAATTAATTTCTGCAGAAAGAGTGGAACTCAAAATTCGCCTGCTCGAAATGTCGCTCAAAAAAGATTTCAAAATCCCAAAACCAAAAATAGCTGTACTCGGTCTCAATCCGCATGCTGGCGATAATGGTTTGTTGGGAGAGGAAGAAAATAAAGTGATCAGGCCCGTGGTTAACGATCTCAAGAACAAAGGCAAATTGGTCTTTGGTCCTTTCCCGGCTGATGGATTTTTTGCATCCGGTCAACATGTAAAGTATGATGCCATTCTGGCGATGTATCACGATCAGGGCCTGGTGCCATTTAAGTATATGGCTTTTGAAGACGGGGTGAACTTTACAGCCGGCTTGCCGGTGGTGCGAACATCTCCCGACCATGGCACGGCCTACGGAATTGCCGGTAAAAATCAAGCTGATGAGAACTCCATGCGGCAGGCAATTTATGTGGCTGCCGATATTGTGAAGGCGCGGGAAGAAGTGGCGCAAGTGGCTTAATCTACTTCACCTTCGCGTTGCAAAATCGGCTAATCTTTACCATGTTTGGCCGTACCTAATTTTCCCTTCCGTGGATATCGTAACCAAAAAGCAACTCAATGTGCTCATTCAATTAGCTCATGCCGACAAGCACTTCGCCAATGAAGAGCGCGATATGATTTATAGAATTTCGCGCGAACGGTCTTTTCCCGAAGAAATTGTAACGGCCCTCATCCGCCAGCCCGAACTCATTGGTTCCCTTGCCGTGATGGCTGACGAGCAGAAAATATCCCATTTATTGGAATGTGTGGAACTGATCTTTGTTGATCACCGCGTGTTTGAAAGCGAAGTAATCTTCGCTCGCGGCATTGCTATGAAGCTGGGGTTTAAGAAGGAGGCTATCGATTTCCTGATTGAGAATAACGGAAAACAGTCCCGGGAAGACCTCATTGCCACGGTTATTAGTCAGTTTTCGAATGGTTAGGGCTTATTTTCGAGCATCTGACCTTGGGCCATGAAAAATGGAAGCTGCCTATTAAATCCCATAAATACTCATAAATTTGCGCCCTCATTTTCAAAAGGTAGTGGGTGAGTTCAGTGTACATATTATTGGCCTTAGCAATACGGCCCACGAATTCAAATACCACCTTGAAAAGTCGTTCTTTGATGAATTTGGGAGGGATTTGCTGGAGGAAGGCTCTTTTGATGCAGGGGTGGTTTTGGATAAGCACGAAACTTTTATTGAAGGGAGTTTTAGCTTGAAAGGAACCGCCCGCCTGGTTTGCGACCGGTCTTTGGAACCGTTCGATTACCCAATAGATTTCTCCGGCAAGGTGGTTTTCAAATACGGTAATGAAGAGGCCGAAGTCACGGATGAGATTGTCATCATTCCGCACAACAAGCCGAGCCTTAATGTTGGGCAATACTTGTTTGAATTTATTGGCCTGGCTTTACCGATGAAGCGCCTCCATCCAAAATATCAAGAGCAAGAAGAAGATGACTTTGATGAAACAGAGGGAAGAATTGTTTATTCATCTTCTGCGGAAAATGATGGGGACGTAGATCCCCGATGGGAACAATTAAAAAAACTAAAGTAAACTATAAGGTTATGCCAAATCCGAAACGTAAAACGTCAAAAACCCGAAGAGACAAAAGAAGGACTCATTATAAAGCCTATGCTAAAGACATGGCCGTTTGCCCAACCACCGGTGAACATCATTTGCCCCATCGCGCCTTTTGGCACGAAGGCAAGTTATACTTCAAAGGCAATGTTGTTATGGAGAAGGAAGTGCTGGCATGATGGTTATTTTTCATTTTTGTAATAAACAGATTCACCAGGGCTTGTCCCAAGAGATGGTCTTTTGATAAATTAGTATTCTTAACGCCCGGTTGAATCTTCAGCCGGGCATTTGTTTTTTTTAACCTGATACGTGGGAAACACATGAACAAAATCAGAGCGGCCATTACATCAGTTGGGGGATACGTTCCCGATTACATATTGACCAACAAAGAGCTTGAAACGATGGTGGAAACCAGCGATGAATGGATCGTTAGCCGCACCGGAGTTAAAGAGAGGCGAATCCTGAAGGGCGAAAACCAGGGTGTATCTGTGATGGGCATTGCCGCGGTTAAGAATATGCTGGCCAAATCTAAAATTGATCCCAAAGAAATTGACCTGATCTTGTTCGCCACCGTTACTGCAGACATGACCTTTCCGGCAACGGCCAATATTGTAGCCACTGCCGTTGGGGCAGTGAATGCTTTCAGTTTCGATATCAGCGCGGCATGTTCAGGGTTTCTGTATGCGCTCTCTACGGGTGCCAGTTTTATTCAATCGGGCATGTACAAAAAGGTGGTGGTTGTTGGGGGCGATAAAATGTCGGCTATTTTGGATTATACCGACCGCACCACCTGCATTATTTTTGGCGATGGCGCTGGCTGTGTTTTACTGGAGCCAACTTCGGAAGATGTGGGGGTAATGGATGCTATCTTGCGGAGCGATGGCAATGGGGAAAGTTACCTGCATATGAAGGCGGGTGGAAGTAGGATGCCTGCCTCTCACGAAACAGTTGATAAGCGATTGCACTATGTTTACCAGGAGGGTGCAGCCGTTTTTAAGTTTGCTGTCACGAA
>JAYUHI010000454.1:0-8022 GCA_043767095.1 Bacteroidota bacterium | reverse complement strand
TAGAGGCCTGGTAGATTCTGGTTTTTTCTGTTAGGCCCAACAACCGGACTGCTTCCAAAATCCTCAAAGTTCCAATAGCATCGGTGTTGGCTACGTATTCCGGCATTTCAAAACTCACGCGCACATGGCTCATGGCTCCGAGATTATAAATTTCATCGGGTTGGATTTCCTGGATGAGCCGGATCAGGTTGGTGGAATCGGTCAGGTCACCATAATGCAATTTCAACCTGGCGCCTTTATCGTGAGGGTCTTGATAAATATGATCGATGCGGGCCGTGTTAAACAAAGAAGACCTGCGTTTTATGCCGTGCACTTCATAGCCTTTGTCCAATAGAAATTCTGCGAGGTAGGCTCCGTCTTGTCCTGTGATGCCGGTGATTAGGGCTTTTTTCATTCGATGAATTAAAGGTAATGGAGATTTACTTATGCTATCAGTTAGTGTGCCCCTTTCGATCCTTTCCTTTCTTCGCGGATACGGTAAAGTTCGTCTGTGGTAATTGAATTATTAAACCCTTTTCTGGACAGTCCCCTAATTAGTTTTTGATCACCCGACCAAAGCTTGTGCTTAAATTGTAAGAAATACGCTACGTACTGAATGTCTTTTGGATCGATACTTTTCACTAACTCAAAAGCAGATTTCCAATTCAACAACGAAACTTGCTCTTCAGAAATGAATTTTATGTCCTTGCAAACTAAAAATTCATTCTCCATAACTTCCGCTAAAGTGAGACTTGAAATCTTATCAAAGTCTATTATAATGTTTCCGAATTTCTAACCGTAAAAAATCAGGAGCAATGAATTCAATTAATTGATAGGAGTTAATAAGAAGGTCGCCTACTCTGCCATCGGTATTTAGAATTCCACTAAACACCATGTTAGCATCTACAATGACATTCACTTAATAAATCGCTTTTTATTTTTTTTCCACCAGGAGGCATTGACCTTATTAGCCAATTTATCTACATCAGTTTGCTTAGCCTTTCTTTTAGATGTGGTCTCCAAGTATTTTACATAATCGATTAACCGTTGGAGACTGTAATTGTCCACGCTGGAGGAAAGGGTAATAACCAGTTTATTTGAAGTTCTCTCCACTACCATATTGCTGAATTAGGAAACAAAATTAATAAATTATTCTATCCGGAGCGGTTCACTAAAAAATCCTGATACGCCAGCTTAATTCCCTCCTTCAACATTGTTTTATGCTGAAAACCCAACCCATGCAGCTTCGAGCTATCCATCAGCTTTCGGGGTGTGCCGTCTGGTTTGGATTGGTCTAACTCAATCTTTCCATGAAAGCCAACCGCAGCAGCAACCAGTTTAGCTAAATCCAAAATGGAAACCTCTTCTCCTGTGCCGGCATTAATTACATCAGGATTATCATAACGCTGCATTAAAAAATAACAGGCATCGGCCAGGTCATCGGCAAACATAAATTCGCGAAGCGGGGTGCCTGATCCCCAGATAAAAACGGAATCTCGATTCTCCACCTTCGCTTCATGAAATCTTCTGATCATAGCCGGTAACACATGAGAGTTTTGAGGATGGTAGTTATCGCCAATGCCATACAGGTTTGTAGGCATCACTGAAACAAAATTGCAACCATATTGTTTGTGGTAGGCCTGGCACATTTTTACGCCTGCAATTTTGGCAATGGCATAGGCCTCGTTGGTCGGTTCAAGATATCCGGAAAGCAAACTACTTTCCTTGATTGGCTGATCGGCCAGCTTCGGGTAGATGCAGGACGAGCCGAGGAACATGAGTTTCTTAACACTATTCTGATAAGCCTCATGAATTACATTGGCCTCCATGATTATGTTGTCGTAAAGAAAATCGGCAGGGTAAGTATCATTGGCGAGGATGCCTCCAACTTTTGCGGCTGCTAAAAAAACGTATTCGGGTTTATGCTGATTAAAAAATGAATGAACGGCAAACTGGTTTCGTAAATCCAATTCCTGCGATGTGGCCTGTATCAGATTATTGAACCCTTCACTTTTTAGTTTTCGGGAAATGGCCGAACCCACCATGCCGCGATGGCCTGCTACAAAAATCCGGGAGTCTTTATTCATTACCTTAAATCAGAACAAATATAAAACTTCCGGTTTGCCCCGCACGTTGCTCAACTTCAATAAACAAGAAATGGCGGATTGAGCAGGTTCTCTTTATTATACTTCAACTCATGGTCTGTGTCCTTCTCCATCACCCGAATGCCAAGTTGATTAACCACGGCATGGGCGGCAGCGGTGTCCCACTCCATAGTTGGTGCAAATCGCGGATAGATATCAGCCAGGCCATCGGCCAGCATCATAAATTTCAGGCTGCTGCCTTTCGAAACTAATTGCGGATTGTTCAATAAATTGATGAAAGCTTGGGTTTCCTCATTCAGATGAGAGCGTGAAGCAACCACTCTTATGCCAGGCTTAGTCCGGTCTACCTTAGTATTATTTTTTAACCGACTCGTGTGTCCCTTTAAAATCTTAAATGCACCAATCCCCACCGCACCATAATAAATTTCATCCGTGACCGGAACAGCTACTACACCCAGCACAGACCTTTGATTTTCTATCAGACCAATATTCACTGTGAACTCTCCATTTCGTTTAATAAATTCCTTTGTGCCATCTAATGGGTCAACCATCCAGAAGGCTTCCCAGTTTTTACGAGTTGAATAGGGAATGGCTTTACCCTCCTCACTTAGAATAGGAAGGCCTAATGGCTTCAGTGTTTCAATAATTACTTCATGCGCCTTCTTGTCGGCCAGGGTGAGTGGAGAGTTGTCAGCTTTTGATTTTATTTCAAAATCACGGGAGTTATAAACCTTTAGAATTTCAACACAAGCTTTTTGAGCTGCGGAGATGGCGAGTGTGAGTTGAGATTCGTAATTCATACTGGTTGAATTAATTGTCGGAGGTTGGACGGTGGATGTTGGATGAATTAGTTTCAGATCACGACAACTTAATATCAAACAACAATAATCTGTAATCGCACGTCAAACCTCCAACATTCTACACAATCATCCCCGCCCCCACGGTTTCAAAAGTTCCCTCATCAACCAAAATGATGCTGCCCGTAATTCTATTCTTGCGGTAGCTGTCGAAAAGCAATGGTTGTGACGTTCTCAATTTTATACGACCAATGTCATTCATATTCAATTGCGTCTCTCCCTCCACTTTCTGTAGAGAATTGATATCGAGCTTGTATTGAATTTCCTTCACCGCGCCCCGCACTTCGCGGGTGGCTTGCTTCACAAAAAAACGGGAGTTCACCTGCAACTTTTTTTGATTCATCCAGCACAACATCACATCAACATCCTGGTCAACCTCCGGTAAATTATTTGGCTTCGCGATCACATCGCCCCGACTAATATCAATCTCATCATTCAATGTAATAATAACGGACATAGGGGCAAACGCCTGCGCAATGGGTTGCCCATTCATTTCAATGGATTTTATTTTCGTAGTGAAACCTGCCGGAAGTATCATTACCTCTTCACCAGGACGAAAAATCCCTCCTGCCACACGACCTGCATACCCTCGGAAATCTTGATGCTCTTTTGTCTGTGGCCTAACAACATACTGAACCGGGAAACGCGCATCAATATGGTTGTGATCACTTTCAATGTGCACACTTTCCAAAATATGCAGAAGAGTTGCACCCTGGTACCAATCCATGTGCTCAGAACGGTTCACCACGTTATCACCATTCAAAGCACTGATGGGAACAAACTGGATGTCGTGAACTTCAAGTTTGGCAGAGAAGGCGTTGTAATCGGTGACAATTTTATCGAATACGGTTTGATCATAATCCACCAGGTCCATCTTGTTCACACAAACAATGACGTGCGGAATTTTCAAAAGCGAAGCAATAAATGAATGCCGGAAAGTTTGTTCAATCAATCCTTTCCGGGCGTCAATTAAAATCAATGCTAGGTTAGCCGTTGATGCGCCCGTCACCATGTTGCGCGTGTATTGAATATGACCGGGCGTATCGGCTATAATGAACTTGCGCCTGGGTGTTGCAAAGTACCGGTAGGCCACATCGATGGTGATGCCTTGCTCACGTTCCGATCTCAATCCGTCTGTAAGGAGTGACAGGTCAACATAATCAAATCCCTTTTTTGCGCTCGATGCTTCAACGGCTTCCAACTGATCTTCAAAGATTGACTTGCTGTCGTATAGCAGTCTCCCGATCAAAGTACTTTTGCCATCGTCAACAGAGCCTGCGGTTGTAAATCTTAATAATTGATTCATATTTTATTGATAACCCACTAAAAATACCCACTCTTTTTTCTATCCTCCATGGATGTTTCTGAGCGCTTATCATCGTGCCGTGTTCCTCTTTCGGTTTTGCGGGAGGCGGCCAATTCCACAATAATTTTTTCTACAGTATCAGCTTCTGATTCTACAGCTCCCGTTATGGGCATATCTCCGCACGTGCGGAAGCGGACTTTTTTCATTTGAGGCTTTTCATCCGGTTTTAGTTTTAGCCAGGGGGAGGTTGATAGAAATGCGCCATCGCGATCAATGACCTCCCGATCATGAGCGTAGTAAAGTTTTGGAATAGGAATATTTTGATTGTGGATGTATTCCCACACGTCCATCTCCGTCCAGTTTGAAATGGGGAACACCCGAAAGTGTTCACCGATGTGTTTCCGCCCATTAAATAAATTCCAAAGTTCCGGGCGTTGATTTTTGGGATTCCACTGGCCGAACTCATCGCGATGAGAAAAGAAACGTTCTTTGGCCCTGGCTTTTTCTTCATCGCGTCTTGCGCCACCCATAGCAGCATCAAATTTATATTTTTCGATCGTATCGAGCAGGGTAACGGTTTGAAGTGCGTTACGGCTGGCATTGAATCCGGATTCTTCCTGTACACGACCCTGATCAATGCTCTCCTGAACGGAGCCAACAATCAACTGAACTCCCAACTCATTGATCAGCCAATCGCGGTATTCCATTGTTTCCGGAAAATTATGACCGGTGTCGATGTGAACGAGTGGAAACGGAATGCGGGCCGGGTAAAATGCTTTCTTAGAAAGATATGCCAGTACAATGGAATCTTTCCCACCTGAAAAAAGCAATGCTGGTTTTTCAAACTGCGCCACCACTTCACGAATAACAAATATTGCTTCCGACTCCAACTCCTCCAACTGGCTCAAATAAAACTGACTCATGTTTTAATCCTCGGTAAAATTTTTTCGAGCAGCAAATTTATCGATTCCTGAATGGGCATTTCGGATGAAGGAATAATTAAATCAGGAGCCTCCGGAATTTCATAAGGCGAACTAATGCCCGTAAATTCTTTAACCTCACCTTTCCTCGCTTTTTTATACAAGCCTTTAACATCCCGGCTTTCGCAAACCTCGACCGGGCAATCTACAAATACCTCAAAATAATTTTGAGCGCCCACAAGTTCTTTTACTCTCTCCCTGTCTTGTTTGAAAGGAGAAATAAATGAAGCGATCAGTACTACACCGGAATCCAAAAACAATTTCGCAATCTCTCCAATACGTCTGATGTTTTCTTCACGACCGGCCGCATCAAAGGTTAAATCTTTGTTGATGCCCGACCGGACATTGTCGCCATCCAACAAATAGGTTGCAAACCCATGATGGTGAAGCATGGCCTCCAACTGAACGGCCAGGGTTGATTTACCAGAACCGGAAAGACCCGTGAACCAAATCAGCAACCCTTTTTGATTCAACAGTTTTTCGCGGTTCTCGCGCGACACCTTAGTACGAAACGGAAAAATATGATTCACTTAAACCAGGTTATAGAAATAAGAAATAAAAGTAACGCATACGGTTACATATAAAACTGTGAACGGCCCACCCACCCTGATGAAATCTTTGAATGTGTAACCGCCTGGTCCATAAATCATCAGGTTGGTTTGATAACCAATGGGCGTGAGGAAACAACCGGAGGCCGCAAACGCAATGGCTACAAAAAATGGCGTGGCTGACAAGTGTAACTGGCTGCTCATGGCCATTGCTACCGGAAACACAATCGCTACTGCTGCCGCGTTGGTGATTAATGAAGTGAGCAAAACCGTTACAACAAATAACAGGGTCAATGCTGCCACAGGCCCAAATGATTTGCCTGCCTGGATGAGCCAACCGGCAATCAAGGAAGCAGTTCCAGATTTTTCAAGGGCCACGCCCACCGCAAGGGAACACACCAACACCATGAGCAAGCCTAAGTCAAGTTCTTCCCTGATTTCTTTGCGGCCAATTACTTTTAGAAATACAAAACCACAAAGAACGAGAAGGCTGGCAAAGAAAAGTGGCATTACATTAATGACACCCAACAGTAAAACAGCAAAACTGAGAAAGCCAAGATACCTGAACCAGGCAGGCTTGGCCGCTTCAATGCTTTTGGGAACAGAGAGAAAAAAAAGATTCACAGTGTTCATGGCTTTTTCATGATCCTCATCGGTTACCAGCAACAGAAAGTCACCGCCTTGCAATTCCGTTTCACCTACCTTGCCAGCCACACGCTTTCCATCGCGGTGCAGGGCCACAATGGAAGCGTCATATTTTTTGCGGAAGTCTGAGTTCCTGATCTTCACGCCAATCAAATCGGAATTGGCCGGCACCACGGCTTCAAGAAAAGTGAAGCGACCCGATTCTAATGTTGTTTTGTGGACACCCAGGCCGTTGTCTTCCTTGATTAAATTATAAATGGATTCGGTATGGCCGGAAAAGAAAAGCAAATCGCCTTTTTCGAGAATTTCTTCCGGGGCCACCGGGGAAATAATTTTATCTGTACGAACAATTTCCACGAGGAACAAATCGCTGAGATTCCGTAATCCAGCATCCTTCACAGATTGGCCAATGAGTTTGGAACCCGGGAATATCTCCGTCTCCACAATGTATTCTTTCAGGTTGCCCTTCATCACATCCAGTTTGCCCGTATTGGCAGGCAAAAGTTTGTAGCCAATGAAATAAAAATATATCCAACCCATGAGGGTGACAATCACGCCCAGGAACAAAAAATCCTGAAACGCCAGTCCCGATTCCAGTCCTGGCAATTCATATTTGATGATGAGTCCATTCAATACCAGGTTAGTTGATGTGCCGATCACCGTTATCATGCCGCCCAGGATGGTAGCGAAAGAAAGCGGTATCAAAAATTTGGAAGCCGGCACACCCGCCCGCTGCGACCAATCTTTCACGTAAGGAATCATGAAAGCAACGACCGGAGTATTATTGAGGAAAGCAGAAATAGACGATACGAAGACCATCATGCGAAGTAAAAACTGCTTTGGCTTTAAGTCGGGTTTGAAAAGTGTGATGAAGAATTGATTGCCCACCAGACTGCGGATGCCGGTCGTAACAATCACCAATAAGAAAATAATGATTATCTGAAGATTCGAAAGTCCGAGAAGCAGTTCTTCGGGTGTGATGATCCCGCCCAACACCAGTGCTACCGCACTCAGAAAAAAGACAATGGTCGGATTTACGATCTCTTTATAAAGGGCGAAGACCAAGACCACCACCACCACCAAAGTATAGACCTGACCAAAATTCATGAGGAGAGATTAAATGGGGCGGGAGGATACCGACCAGATTTTGAAAATATCTTCTACAAAAGATTTCAATTCGGAAAGCGGCACCATATTGGGCCCATCGCTCAACGCTTTTTCAGGATTAGGGTGCGTTTCAATAAAAAATCCATCAACACCTACAGCTGCTGCAGCCTTCGCGAGGTATGCAGCATATTGGCGGTCGCCTCCACTCTTGCCGCCCAGTCCGCCAGGCCGTTGAATGCTATGGGTAACATCAAACACAACCGGGCAATATTGACGCATGATGGGAAGAGACCGGAAATCCACCACCAGGTTGTGATAACCAAAACTGCTTCCGCGTTCTGTTAAAAAAACATTTTGGTTTCCTTCGCCTCTTATTTTCTCCACTGCAAACTTCATGTCTTCGGGCGCCATGAACTGGCCCTTCTTTACTTTCACCGGCTTTCCGGTTTTGGCCGCAGCCACTAACAAATCTGTTTGTCGGCATAAGAAAGCTGG
>JAYUHI010000453.1:0-3399 GCA_043767095.1 Bacteroidota bacterium | reverse complement strand
CTTGAATACAGGCACTTCTTTCGTCACGGGGAAACCATCCTTTTTCCAGGCTTCCAATCCACCATCCATCACCGAAACCTTTCCCACCATCCCCAGGTTTTCAAACGTGAGGAACATTCTGGCAGTGGCCGAAACTTCATTCCGAACAAAATATAAAACCACCTGCGTTGTGTTGGAAATGCCTAATCCTTCAATTACCTCAGTCGCCTTTTTTAAATCAGGAACATTCATGGCGCCTTGCGGACTATCGGGCGCCAGCCATCCGGGCCACAAATATCCCGAGCCTGCGATGTGCTCATTGTCGTAATCGAACTTTAGAAAATTAACCTGAAGCAACCTGACATTCGCATCCGACTTATGCTCATTCACCCATTTTGGTGTAACCAGGATAGGAACTTGCCCAACCAAAAAGGAAGCGCTTACTGAAATCAATGCGAGCAGGGATATGATTTTCATGGGAATACAATTTGGTTTAACTCTACTACGATGAATATCATAATAAAGTTAAACCAATTTGACAGACGGAACTTCCAGAGTTTTCAACTGGCAACCAGAAACTGCCTGCCTGCCGGACAGGCAGGGCAACCGGTAACCCTTTTAAAGCGCCTTCCTCAAATACACATTACCGTATTTAGATTCGAATGATTGCTTCGGCCCGGTGCCGGGCTTGGCCATCACCAGGCTGTGAAAGTTTTTCTCTTCGCCTCCCGTAAATTTCACATCGAGGTTAGAATAGATTTGACCATAATTGGTTTCAGCAATCAATTCACCAGTGGTTTTGGCATTCAAGGCTGCATCAACGCCTCCATAAGTTGAGACTACATCAATAGGGCCTTCGAAGTTTTTAACTTCAACCATGCCGTAAACGGATTTGATTTCGGTCGCCAGATTCCTGGGAACTTTAATATCCAGCAGAATTTCAATATCTACACCTGTTGACATCATGTTATAATCCCTTCCAGATTCCGATACATATTTTTTATACTCAGCTTTATCCTTGAATGTAATCTTTTTGCCATCCCGGTAAACCGTTATCCGATGGGGTAAACTTTTCACATTGATCATTTCCCCCCGGATGTACACCATGACGCCACTTACCGATGAGGTCAATCCAAAGGCGTCATCATTCTCACCATTATTGATAGAGACCGAGCCACTAATAGCAATTTCATTTTTATCCCAGGTACTCACCTTGATCAATTCAGGATGATCGAAATACAGATTAATCTTCTGACCGGATTGCGCGGGAAAACTTTTGTTGATAGTTGTCTGGGCAAAGGAAACTTGCCCGACAACTAAAAGCAGGAAACAGATTTGTTTCATAACCATTTTATTTTTTCCTGAGATAAACGCTGCCGTGCGTGGAAGACAAGGTTATAGCAAGTCCGCCCCCGTTCACTTTTCCGCTCAGCGTATTGCTGTATTTAATCAAGTCGCCTTTGGTATCCATCTGAATTTTAAAATCCGGGTCCACAAAGATTTCACCATAGACTGTACTTAATTTTAAATCTGTTTTGGTAGCCACAGGCATTGCCAGATCAACCGGTCCATGAACGGAGATCAATGAAATGGGGCTCTTAAAAGTTGCAGGAAGTTTGGCTACAATCTCGCCATGAACGGTGTTGATGGTTAAAGGCCCCGTGATGTTATCAAGGTAAACTCCGCTGTGTACAGTAGAAACTTCAATCTCGCCTTCAACATTTATGAATTTAACATCGCTGCCGTGTGGTGATGAATGCGAAAAAGAAACAGACACACCCTTGGGCACGAGGATTTTCACATCGGGGCCATCCATCTTTTTCAATTGGCGAACTTCTATCACATCACCTTTATCAACAACCGAAAGACCAAACCCGGTATTGTCTTCCAGCCCCATAGCGCTAATTGCTTTCAGGCCTTTGGCGCGCTCATCGTTCTCGCGTTTGCCGTTTCGGGAGGTGAAGACAATTTCATTTCCACTGGTGCCTTCAATCTCCACATCATTTAAATCCTTGATGTCTAACTTGCCGGTGCTTTTGGAAAGTTTATAGTCCTGCGCCAAAACCTGGCAAACCGACAACAATACAACCCCTGCTACTACCCATAATTTTTTCATACAATTTTTAGTTTTTGATTTGTTTGTCTTTTGATTTATTTAATAACACTTCATGAAAGTTTCATTATTCCGGCATGCGCTTCATCCTGAACGGCAGGCAAGGCGTTCTCATCGGTGGAAATGCGTTGCAGTTCTTTCAGCGTTTGAGTTTCTTTTATTTCTACAAGCAACCGTATCAGGGCGATCTGAACGGCAGGATCCGTTTGCGCACCCAGCGATTTAATCAATGCACTTCGCACGATAGGTTGTTGATGAAATTTGCTCAATGCCTCCATAGCCGCAAGCCGCACATTGGTGTTGGGATCATGGTCCATCGTCTTCACCAGTGCATTCACAATTTCATCGTCTGCCTTCTCTATTTTGTTGGCTACACTAATCCCGTGAATCCGCTGGCCTGCAGAGGATTGATTTCCAAGCAAGGCCATCATCATCGATTTGGTTTGCTCCATTTCTTCATTCAGCCTGGCTAGCTCGCGGTCTTGATCAATGCCTTTATTGATCCAGTAGAACAAAGCGCCAGCTGTTAACACGAGCACTATTCCAGCTGCTATCCGGTAGATAAATTTTTGATTCATTGGAATGACTCTTCCGCCTTTCTGCTGAGCAATAGCCGCCAGAAGTTCCTTTTCAAATTTCGATCTCAGTGAACTGGACGGTTCGAGTTGTGACTCGCGGTTCATTGCCTGGAGTACTTCTTTTGTTTGATTGAATAAAATGGCAGCCTCAGGGTTTTGTTTTATCTCATGTTCAATCAAGTCGCGATCAGACTGGCTTAGCGTGCCATCCACATACTCAATCATCAGTGATTCCAGTTTTTCCTTTTCCATAGTTTTCAATTCAATATTTTGCTTAACCTCACCCCCGGCCCCTCTCCTCCCTAAGCATCGGGAGGAGAGGGAAGTTTTTTAAATTTTCTCCAATTCAAAATAATGTTCCCTCAACTTGTTAATAGCCCGGTGCACTTTCACTTTAATGTTGGCTACTGAAGTGTTCATTATCTGGGCTACTTCTTCGTACTTCATGTGTTGAAACCGGGTCAGCACCAACAACTCTCTTTGCTCTTCGGGCAACCGCTGAAGTGAAAGATGAAGCACCCGCTCCTGCTGTTCCACATCGTGATTTTGTTCATCAATTTTATCAGGAAGATTCTCCATCTTCACCATTCCACTTTTATTTTTTGCTTCCTGATAATGATCAACAAAAACATTTCTGGCCATTTGAAAAATCCACGACTGAAACTTGGCTCCCTCCCGGTATGAATTCCTGTACTTCAACATCCGCAGGAACACATTCTGAGTCAAGTC
>JAYUHI010000452.1:0-3403 GCA_043767095.1 Bacteroidota bacterium | reverse complement strand
AAATCAAAGTACGGCCAACCTTAAGCGTTGCCTCCACCGATGCCAATTCGAAACTATAACTCTGGCCTTGTTCGGGAACGGGCATATACGTTAAGCCATTCAGTTGGTTGGTGAGGGAAACTAATTGAGGGTCGAGGTGGCGGGCTGCTTCATAAGCAGCCACACCGGTGTATGCATAAATACGACTGGCCACAGGCGGAGAAAAAATATCGTGAACAATGCGGTCGGTAATTGCCTTTATTGAACGATGCAAATAATCCGGGTTTGAGGCTTGCGCCCGCCATTTACCATCATCAACCTGGTTGCAGGAAAAAAATAATACTAACAATACAAGCCCCCTAACCCCCGAAGGGGGAAAGGGCACAGTTTTCAATAGCCGTAAATTTCGCTGTAGCATACTTCAATTTTTGGAGTGCAATATTAACCAGAAAGTCAGGAAGTAGGAATGAGAAATATCATTTCGGTATTGAACAGTTTTGTAAATATGAGTTACTGGGATTGTGTGTAATCACCTCACCCCCGGCCCTCTCCGAGGCGGAGAGGGGAGCTTTCTTAAATGACAGCCGTAAATGTATTTCGCGAATAGAGTTTAAACCCTTCCCCTCAGAACCTCCAGAACAGTTCAACAAAGAGTCACCCCTTCATCCCGATGTTTCGGGATGGAGAGGGGACGGGGGTGAGGTTGCTAAGAAGGATGGTCTTTACCTTCTCCATCCCCGTACTTGCCTTCTCATTAATAAAAGTGAGGTTGGGGTAAGGGCGAACATCGGGCTGGCCTGGATCCACAATATATTTTGGAACGAACCTGGGAACATATTCAATCAATCCGGCAGCCGGATACACCACCATGCTTGTTCCCACCACCAAAAAAATATCTGCCTGACTGGCAAACTGGGCGGCAGTTTCCATCATGGGCACGGCCTCACCAAACCATACGATGTTGGGGCGGAGTTGTGAACCTTTCTCACATTTATCTCCAATGTTCAACTCCCAGCCTTTGATTGGATAAATCAAATTCTCATCGAGCGTACTGCGCGATTCAAACAAACTTCCGTGCAGGTGAACTACTTTGGAAGACCCAGCCCGCTCGTGCAGGTTGTCCACGTTTTGTGTTACCACCGTAACATCAAAATATTTTTCCAGTTCTACCAGCACCTCATGCCCGCGATTGGGTTTGACTTCGAGCGCTTTTTTTCTTCGTTGATTATAGAAATCAAGAACCATAGCCCGGTCTTTTCTCCAGGCTTCAGGCGTGGCCACATCTTCCACGCGGTACCCTTCCCATAATCCACCGGAATCGCGGAAGGTTGGAATGCCGCTTTCCGCGCTTATGCCGGAACCGGATAAAACAACAAGATTCTTTTTCACAATAAAAAATTATTATCGATGGTCAATTCTCAATGATCAATTCTGAGTAATCAATGTTTCGGTAATTGACAATTGAAAATTGAGCATTGATCATTAATGATGATGCCCACCCGGCCCATGCACATGACCATGCGATAATTCTTCGTCCGTGGCATTGCGCACATCTATAACTTCCACTGCAAAATGAAGATGCTCGCCAGCCAAAGGATGGTTGCCATCAACTGTAATGGATTCCAATCCCACGTGAGTGACCGTAATCATTGAGCCGGTGTTGGTTTGAAACTCCATTCCCACCTCAATGCCTTGACTTTGGAAGCTTGCCCGTGGGACTTTCTGAATCAGTTGATCATGCCTGATTCCATACCCTTTCTCAGGATCAATGGAGAGTTCAAATTTATTTCCTTTCACTTTTCCTTCGAGGCCTTCTTCCATGCCAGGAAGAAGGTTACCGCTGCCATGCAGATAAGTAAGTGGTTCATGGCCGTCACTGGAATCTATGATTTCTCCTTTCGTATTTTTCAGCGTGTAATGAATGCTGGCTACTTTGTGTTTGGTTATTTCCATGGGTAGTCTTAGGTGGTTAGTCCAGAGTTTTGGTTCTCAATCTTGAATTTGAAATTGGAATTTAAAAGATAGCACCGGCAATGGTTGCCGTCATCATGGTAGCCAGGAATGCGGCAAGCATGGCCTTCAATCCTAATTGAGAAAGATCTTTTTTCCGGTTTTCAGCCATCCCTCCTATTCCTCCAATTTGAATCGCAATTGAACTAAAGTTGGCGAATCCACAAAGGGCGTAAGTGGAAATTAAAATCGACTTCTCGCTCAGAAATCCTTTTTCTTTAAAAGCACTTAAATCGGTGTAGGCCAGGAATTCATTCAGCACCATTTTCTTACCGAGCAAACTTCCCACTTGCAAAGACTCGCTCCAATCCACACCCATAAAAAAGGCAAAAATCCTGAACACCTGGCCGAGCAGATATTCTAAACTCAAACCATTATACGCGCCCCCGGTTGATTCTTTAATTATAGTGTTCACATTAATTAAATCTCCGATCCCCGTAAGTCCCCAGTTAATAGCGAGAATTATCGCGATGAAGGCCAGCAGCATCCCCCCGATGTTCAGCGCCAGTTTAATGCCATCGCCTGCCCCGGTGGCCAGTGCATCCACTAAGTTGGAACCGATTTGTTCTTTGTTAACCTTGAGAGTTGAATCAATTTTATCGAACTCCGTTTCCGGGAAAATTAATTTAGACATTACAATAGCGGCAGGCGCATTCATGATGGACGCACAAAGCAAATAGGTGGCGAAGGTGGCCCGGCTGGCAGGATCGGACCCGCCCAACATGCCCACATACACGGCCAGCACACTGCCGGCAATGGTGGCCATGCCTCCTGTCATCAAACAAAATAATTCGGAGTTCGTCATGTTCTTGATGAACGGCCTGACTAAAAGAGGCGCCTCCGTTTGACCCATGAAAATATTGGCGGCAGCCGATAAACTTTCTGAGCCCGACAACCGCATGGTGCGTGCCATAATCCAGGCAAAGCCCCAAACAATTTTCTGCAGGATGCCGAGATAATAAAGTCCTGCTGTTACTGCTGAAAAGAATATCACTGTTGGCAAAGCCTGAAAGGCAAATAGAAACCCAAGGTTATGGCCGGCTGTTGGATCATTAAAACTGTTAACCGATAATCCACCAAACAAGAACATAGCGCCCTGCCGGGCAAAGTCGAGGAAGGCAACAAATTTTCCGCTCACCCAATCGAACCCAATACGAACGAATCCAATTTTAAAAATCGCGAGCCCTAAAATTATCTGGAGGCCAACGCCAGCTGCTATAGTTTGCCAGCGTATTGCTTTTCTGTTGCTCGAAATTAACCAGGCTACTCCAGTGAGGAACAGCAGTCCGATGAAGCCACGAAGGATGTCCATTGATTTAAATTATGTTTATTTCAAAAAGTGGGCAATCCCGAAGCATCGGGAGCAAGAAGCAATAGGCAGGGGTAGAATTAATATGCATAAGACAAATTTAGG
>JAYUHI010000451.1:0-3411 GCA_043767095.1 Bacteroidota bacterium | reverse complement strand
TTGGTACAGGCGGGCTTCGCGGAATAATGGGCGTTGGGCCAAATACCATGAATCGCTACACCGTTGGCACCGCAACTCAGGGTTTGGCCAATTACATGAAGAAATCTTTTCCGGGCCAATCCATCAAAGTGGCGATAGCTTACGATAGCCGGAACAATAGTCAATATTTTGCTGAGGTTACTGCCGGTGTCTTTTCAGCCAACGGAATTGAAGTGCATCTCTTCCCTGAACTGCGGCCTACTCCGCTTCTTTCGTTTGCCATCCGTTATTTAAAATGCCAGGGTGGCGTGGTGATCACCGCTTCGCATAATCCAAAAGAATACAACGGGTATAAAGCTTACTGGAATGATGGCGCTCAACTCGTTCCTCCTCACGATAACCATGTTATTGATGAAGTAAAAGCCATCAATGGATTTGAAGAAGTCAAATTCATTCCCGATAAAAATAAAATTATTTCCATTGGGAAAGAAGTTGAAGAGGCCTATTATAAAGAAGTAAATAAACTTATTCCCAAACAGGATTCCATTCAGCGACAAGCCAACATTCCATTGGTGTACAGTAGTTTGCATGGGGCTGGAATAACAATGGTTCCCGAATGCCTGAGGCGATTGGGTTTCATGAATGTGAATATAGTTGATGCCCAGAAGACTCCAGATGGGAATTTCCCCACTGTTCAATCACCCAACCCCGAAGAAAAATCCGCTATGAAAATGGCGCTTGAAAAAGGTAAGGAAGTAAATGCGGAGTTAATCATGGCCACCGACCCGGATACCGACCGCGTGGGGATTGCGCTTCGAAATTCAACTGGCGAGTTTGTTTTATTGAACGGCAACCAGGCCCTTAGCCTCATGCTTTGGTTCATTATGAAAAACCTGCCAACCATTAACCACAGGCCCTACATCGCGAAAACAATTGTTACAACGGATCTGATTGACGCTATGGCAGAACGATTTGGAGTGGAATGCATAAACACCCTCACAGGATTTAAATACATTGCCGAGTTGATCCGCGAAAATGAGGGGAGAAAAACATTTGTCGCTGCCGGTGAAGAAAGTTACGGATACATGGTTGGCTCTTTTGTGCGCGACAAAGATGCTGTTTCCGCCTGCGCCTTCTTTGCAGCCATGGCCGGAGCGGCTAAAGACGAGGGACAAAACTTGTACGACTGGTTGCTCAATGTTTATGTTGAGTTTGGTTTTTATAAAGAAGGGTTGATCAACCTGGTGAAAAAAGGCGCTGAAGGTGAGCAACAAATCAAGGCTATGATGAATGGATTTCGCTCGAATCCGCCAAAATCAATTGCTGATGAAAAAGTGGTGCGGTTGCTGGATTATAAAACAAGCGAAGAACTAAATCTGGAAACCGGAACGAAAACAATAATCAATCAGCCCAAATCGGATGTACTTCAGTTTTACACTAAAGAAGGGGCTAAGATTTCAGTTCGGCCATCGGGCACCGAGCCTAAGATTAAATTTTACATCAGCGTAAATTCAAAACTGACAAAAGCTGCAGAATTTGACAAGTCAAATCAGGAACAAGAGGAGAGGATTAGCAGACTTGGCACAGCCATATCACAATAAAGTAACAACCAATGTCGATCCCTTAGCTTCTTTTCAAGAAAATAACAATGGAATATTTGACTTACAAAAAGTTTTACGAAAAAGAAGGAGTCGAAGCACTAACTCAAATTTTGAAAGAGAATCGAATTGTTTTTGAGGTTATTGAGGACAAGGACAACTTAGACTCTTTATATGGAGGCAACCACTTCAATGTTCAATATTTCATTAAGATCAAGAAAGAGGATTTTTCAAAAGTTGACAGTGCCCTGGCGAAAAAAAGCGAAATGGAATTAGAAACAGTTGATAGAGGTCATTATCTATTTGGATTCACTGATGAGGAGCTATTTGATGTTATCAGTAAACCAGACGAATGGAATGAATTTGATTACCAGTTATCGAAAAACATTCTTAAGGATCGTGGGAAAGAAATCTCTCATGAGACAGAAGAACTTTTAAAAAAGAAAAGACTTAATGAACTCGCTAAACCAGAAGAAAGTCAGAAAACCTGGATCTATGGAGGTTATATCTTTGCCATGCTTGGTGGAGTGATTGGTGCCTTCATTGGGTGGCATTTAAGCACTTCCAAAAAAACATTGCCTAACGGGTCCCAGGTTTATTCCTACTTACCAAACGACAGGAAGCATGGCAGGATTATATTAGTCATCGGGATAATTATGGCAACTATTTCGTTGGCTTTACGATTTTCTCAATAAGAAAAAATTATTCAAATGAATCAAGTACTTATTTCCTCCGTCTCTGAAATCCTGCAAAGAGATTTGAACACACTTAAAAAAGAAATCGGTTCTTTCAATTCAGAGAAAACCTTGTGGGCAATTGATGGCGAAATAAAAAATAGTGCGGGCAATCTCTGCCTTCATCTCTGTGGCAATCTTCAGCACTTTATAGGCGCAGTGTTAGGCAAGACTAATTACATCCGCAATCGGGATGCTGAGTTTAGCACGAAGGGGGTTTCAAAAGAATCGCTTATCAAGGAAATTGAAGCGACCATTCAAAGTGTTCAACTCACATTGGCCTCTCTTGATCCAACATTAATAGAACAAACCTATCCACTGGAAGTTTTTGGAAAACCGATGACCACAGGTTTTTTTCTTATCCATCTTGCTGGCCATTTAAACTACCATCTGGGCCAGGTCAATTATCACCGGAGGCTCCTGGACAAATGAGAATTATTTAAGTCGATGAATAAGCGGCCCGTTTCCAAACGCCTGAAATACTTTTTGCTTTACTGGTTCGTGCGGTTTATGCTGGCCTTCTCCAACCTATTGCCCCGCACCTGGTGGCTGGGGTTTTGCGGAAATTTAGGAAGGCTGGCCTTTGCCGTCATGCCGAGTTTTCGTTACCTCACCATCGCTCATTTAAGTCTTGCCTTCGGACAGGAAAAATCTGCCAAGGAAATTTATACTCTAGCAAAGCAAGTTTACGTGATGCTTGGAAAAAATGCGGGGGATATTTTCCGATCCATGGATGTAAAAACCTTACCCGACCTTGAAAGATTCCTGACTACAACCGGACTTGAAAATTTTTACCAGGCCAGTGCTAAAAACAAAGGAGTAATTTTTCTCACCTGCCACCTGGGCGCATTCGATTTACAGATCACGAATATGGCTTTGCGCGGACTCAAGCCCAACATCATCGGCACCACGTTGAAAGACCCGCGATTGAATGATTTGCTGGTGAACTATCGAAATGCCTATGGGGCCATTGCCATTGAGCGGGGCAAAGAAACTTTCAGGCTGATCAAGGCATTGAAATCGGGAGGAGCAGTTGCCATTCTGATTGACCAGGATACCAACGTGAAGAGCGTGTTTGTAGATTTTTTTGGGATGAAGGC
>JAYUHI010000450.1:0-8094 GCA_043767095.1 Bacteroidota bacterium | reverse complement strand
GTTTGCTCAGGAAAATCATTACGGGCGATACATTTTGCTTTAGCGATTCGAAATGGAAATTTTCTACAACGCCCACCACCATGAGTGATCTCAAATTTTTGGTATCGGGCACAGTATTATCATCACCATCGCCAAAGGTTTGGATTTTACTGCCCAGCATATTGCCTGTAAAATTGAATGCTTTGGCTGCAGCCTCGTTTAATATTACTGCGGTAGAATCAGATGGAAATTCCAACGAGAAATCGCGGCCTTCCTTTATCTTCATGCCCAGCGTTTTGATGTAGTCATAATCAACGCCCCAGTTTTGCAGGCTCACCATGTTTTCCTGAACCGCCTCTTTGCCTTCGGCCCACCAGGGTGTGTCGCTTCGCCACGTGCCATCCACCGGCAGAAATCCGGAGATGGTAGCGTTCTGAATGTTGCTGTTGCGCATGATCTCATCTTTAAAGGCAACCCGCTTGTCGCCTAGCGCATACACGTCATCAATCATAATTACCTGGTCTTTGTTGAAGCCCAGCTTCTTGGTTTGGATGTAATTCAGTTGACGATACACCGCCATCGTGCCGATCACCAGGAAAATAGAAACGGTAAACTGAAATACCACGAGTGAACTTCGGATCAATCCGCTCTTCATCCCTAACGCCATGTTGCCTTTCAATACACTCACCGGTTTGAAAGCCGATAGAAAAAATGCCGGATAGATGCCGGCCATTACGCCAACCACAATGGCGGCTAAAATCAGAATGCCGTATATGTTTATGTCTTGAAAGGGAATGGCAAGTTCGCGGCCGGAGAGTTGATTAAATAAAGGTAAAATCAAATAGGCCACTGCGATGGCTAACAGGAAGGAGATCAAACTCAGTAAGATGGACTCAGTTAAGAACTGCCGCATCAGGTGTGAGCGGAACGAACCCATCACTTTTCTAATGCCAACTTCTTTAGCCCGGTTGGCTGAACGCGCGGTGGACAAATTCATAAAATTGATACAGGCAATGATCAGGATGAACAGCGCGATGGCCACAAATAAATACACGTAAGTGATATCGAAATTGGGTTCGAACTCACCCATCAACGAACTCTTCAGGTGAATGTCCGTTAAGGGCTGAAGCGTGTACTCAATCATATTACCGGCTTCCTTAAATTTTTCCATCGTAAAATCTCCACCCAGCACCTGGCCAATCTGAGGCATCATGTGTTTCATGATCAGCGCAGGAAACTTTTTTTCAAGATCGGCCGCGCTCGCCCCATTGCGCAGGAGCATGTAGGTTTGAAAGTTGTTGCTTAGCCAGATGGGCGTTTTGGCTTCGTCCAGGCCTTCCATGGCAATGAGTATATCGAAATGAAAGTGACTGTTGGCCGGCATGTTTTGATAGATGGCCGTGATTTTTACATTCATGTCATTATCCAGGATCAGCGTTTGGCCAAGTGCATTTTCATTCGGGAAGAATTTTTGAGCGATGCGCTCGCTGATGGCGATGGAATTAGGCTCAGTCAGCGCTTTCGCGGGATCGCCCGCGAGCACGGGCACACTGAAGATTTTGAAGAAGTCTTTGTCAGTCCAGATCACTTTGTCCTCTTTAATGTTTTCGGTGGTGCGCTTCACTAAGTAGGAGCCTCGCTCCCGAAAACGAATAGCGGCCTCCACCTCCGGATAATCGGTTACCAGTGTGGCAGCCATGGGTGCAGGGGCGTAGGTCATATTGTAATGGTTTCCCCCGAATTTAATTTCACCGTGGATGCGGTAAATGCGATTGGCATTCTGGTAATGCTGATCGTAGCCTACCTCATTGAAAACGAAAAGCAGGATGATGAAACAAACAGCTATGCCAATGGATAGTCCCGCCACATTGATGAACGAATAGAAACTGTGCTTGCGCAGGTTACGCACGGCTACGAGGAAGTAATTTTTAAGCATTCTTTTCTGATTTTATGTTTCCGGCTTTAGCCTCTTGAACAAGTGATTATTATAAAGCATAAGACGCAGGTTTTAGCTAAGGGGTTTCAAATAGGCCAAAGGAATATTTCATCAGGGCTTGACAAAAAAAGGATAGGCTGGGGCACAACCCGATCAATAAAACTGTAACTTTCCCTTAATAATAAATCAACCCAACTGTTATGAAAAGGCTCATTCAACTTCTGGTTGCCGGTTCAATTTTTGGAGTAAACGCCCAATCCATTCCTCCGGCAGATATTCAAATTAAAACTGCTTTACTGGCCGCACCTGAAGAATCGCGGGACAAAGCGATGGTGTATGGCTATTCGGATAAAGGCGAGTTTATTGTTTTACGCAAAGGCGAAAACGAAATGATTTGCCTGGCCGATGATCCAGCCACGCCCGGCCTGAATGCTTCCTGTTATCACAAAAGCCTCGACCCGTTTATGGAGCGCGGACGACAGCTCAAGAAAGATGGCAAAAATTTTCAGGAGTCATTCGACCTTCGCGAAGCAGAAGTAAAAAGCGGAAAACTAAAAATGCCCACCCAACCCACTACGTTGTTTGTGTACTCGGCACCGAAAGAAAAATTCAATGCCGCCACGGGCGAAGTGACTGACGGATATCTTCGCTATGTAATTTATATTCCTTACGCCACAGCCGAGAGCACAGGCCTTCCGCTAAAACCAACCGCTCCAGGCATGCCGTGGATTATGGATCCGGGCACACACCGGGCGCACATTATGATTAATCCGCCCATGAAGAAGGAAGAGAAGTAAAAAAATTTGGAGAAAGCGTAGGGCTGAATTAAGTTAACCACTATCTCCACACATAAGTAGCCACCGCACCGGCATTCAGTGAAGTGGTTGCCGACTGATTGTTGAAGTTGATTTGAAAGCTTTGCGATTGGTCTTTGGTATTTAATACGATCAAAACTTTTTCTCCTGCCGGATTGATGAATGCCACATTGGGCAATCCATCCATTTCACTGGAAGCAATCCGGATGGAGCCCGGTCTCACAAACTTTGAAGCGTGAGCAATGATGTAATACGAAACATTTCGCGATACTTTCTCTCCGATAGTTAATGCCCCGAGGCATCGGTCACATCCACCATCGGTTGTGTGTGGATTAAAATTAGGATCGGCTGCCAGGTTCCACTCCAGCACGGTTCGGCTCCAGTTGCGCATGGCGCCAACAATCAAATTCTCCACATGCCATTTTAAGTCGCCACCAAAATCACCATCGCCCGATGTCCACTGCTCGGTGAAGTAGATGTTTTTATCCGGGTGGGCGTCATGAACTTTAGACATGGCGTCAATTTCACCGAGGTACATATGAAAGGCAGAGCCATCCACATGCAGGCGGGCTAAAGAATCATTTAATATTGAAATGGGGTACTCCGGATGATCGCAATTGTGATCGAACAATAATATTTTGGTAGTGATGCCTGCTGTCTTAAAGTCTGGCCCCAGATGATCGCGAATAAAAATGGCCTGCTCATAGGCAGTCATGAGCATGCTGGGCATATTGTTTGGATTTTCGGGTTCGTTTTGAATGGTGATGGTGGTTAGTTTTATCCCTTCGCTTTCCATGCCTTGAATATATTTCACAAAATACTGAGCGTAGGCTCCGTAAAATTCTTTTTTCAGCAATCCTCCTTTCGGGCTGCCATTGGTTTTCATCCAGGCTGGGGCCGACCAGGGGCTGCCCATTATTTTTATGGTGGGATTGAGTGCTACAATTTTCTTTAACACGGGGATCAGATTCTTTTGATCTTCGAGCAGACTGAATTTTTCCAACGCAACATCGATGCGGCCTGCCGGGAGATCATCGTAAGAAAACACATGATCATCCAAATCGGAAGAGCCAATGCTTATTCTCAGGTAACTGATTCCGACTCCATTGCCATCAGTCAAAAAAAGTTCGCGCAACAATGAGTCTTGCTTTTGCCCGCTCAATCCATTGATCAGTTGAGCGCTGCCACCTGTCAAAGAAAATCCAAACCCATCCACTTCCTGAAAGTGCTGAGTGGTATCGACTTTAATTACCTGCCCAGCCGAAGTATCATTTTTGAATGAAATTGATGCTGGCTGAAGCTCGAATAAAGAACTTTTTTCGGCTGTAGTTAAATAAGTCTGAATGATCGTTGGCGATGCATTCTCCATTTTCCCACACGACCAAACGATTAGCAAAGGAATTGAAGCAATGAGGACAGACAAGCGGGTGAGGGGGAGGTGCATAATTTTTACTTCAAGTGTCTAAGATCGGAAAACTGATCCAGCAACCAACCGGTAATGCTTAAGCGCTCCCGGGTGGCGGGCAATACTTCGTGTTCAATCAAATCGCTGCGAAAGCAAACAAGCCTTCCCGCCAGGGGAAGAAAGTCAACTTCCTTATTTTTTAAATACATCCGCAGTTGACCTCCCTCTTGTTCTTTCCAGTTCTCATTCAAATAAACCATGACAGAAAGTTTTCGGTGATCATCTGATTTAAACTGATCGAGATGCCGTTTGTAAAAAGCGCCTGCCGGGTAACGGGCCCAATGCACTTCATAATCTTTCAGGCTCAGGAAAAGACTTTGATTGAGAAACACCCGGAGTTCATCCAGTCTGTTTAAGTATTTTTTTAAAGGAGGCTGAGTTGATTCTTTCTCAATCCACTGAATAGAATCGCCCCGGATAGCCTCATTCACCTGTTTGTTTTCTTTGCCGATGCCAGCTTTTCGCAGCGATCCGTCTTTGAAAATCCCAAGCGCGAGTATGTTGCGTACTTCATCATCATTCAGAAATTGGTCAACCACGGCATATCCCTCCTCAGCCAGCCCATTGGCGATAGTTTCGAAATGATTTTGAATTTGAATCATGGCGTGTCAAATTTATCGCAACAAACGCAAACCCTCCTCATGACCCGATATTTTTGGCTGCTGATTTTTTTTCTGATGGGAGGTTGCATTCCTAAAGAACAGGTTGAATTCAGGAAAGTATTGAACATTCGGTTCGAGGTGGTTTCGAAATCGCCCACCCTCAAAGCCGATCTGGTTTTTTACAATCCCAACAAAACCCACTCGAAGCTCAAGAAAATTGAGATGGACATATTAGTGAACGATAAAAAGGTGGGCACCGTTGATCAAACCCTCAATCAACCCATTAAGGGAGAGTCGGAGTTTACCGTTCCCATTGAAGTGAGCGTGGACTTGAAAGGCCTCGGCTTGCTGGATACCATTATTAATTTATTTGGAGGGAAGAAATACCAGGTGCGTTTGGTGGGTAAGATTAGAGTGAGCGTTCATGGGTTTGCCGTGAGTGTGCCGGTGGATTATAAAGAGGAGATTAAATTGAAGATGTAAGATGGCTCGCACGGAGGTCGCGAAGTTCACGGAGGTGTCACGGAGAAATTCAAACCTATGTTGCATTTCTCCGTGTACTCGGTGAGCTCCGTGCGAAAAAATGTCCTGCTTCTCTTAGCTTTGTTTATCTTTTAACCAACAACTCTTTCTATTTATGTGGCAACGCGTTCAAACCATATTCCTCGCTTTAGTTATCATCTCCATGGTAGTGGGCATTTTCTTTCCCATCTGGGTGGGTATGGAAGACACAGCCATTCATAAATTATTCCCTTTGCATTATTCTGTTTTCGCGGAAGGCGGAACAACGCCCAATTATTTTCCATACTCCATCACTGCCATACTCATGATGGCTGCAGCCACTATTGCCTTCATTGAAATCAGACGATATGATGACCGCATCCTTCAAATAAAATTAGGCACGTTAAACTCGTTGGTGCTGATGGGCGTGATGATTAGCGCGGTGTTGCTGGCCAATAAAATGATTAACACACATCCGGTTAATTGGACGTATGGCCCTGGACTTTACATTCCCTTTGCCGGAGTTACGTTTAACTGGCTGGCTGTCCGGTTTATCAGGAGAGATGAGAAGATGGTGAGGGATTCGGATAGGATTAGGTGAGGGCAAATTAACAAAACATGAATCGGGAGATAACATTTTTAGTTGAAGAAAGTGCTGATGGCGGATTTGAAGCAGTTGCTTGTTATTTTGATGAGGGAAAGATACCAACTGTTATTCACCTTAGTAAAAATCCCTGCCTGTCCGGCAGGCAGGTAAAATCGTAATTCACCAATCTTAAATCCATACGGATGGCCCAAACTAAACTCGGAGAATATGTTGTCAACACCGTTGGCGAGTTGCCGGCTGTTGGCTCAATGGCCCCGGCATTCATTCTCACCGGCAACGATTTACGAAATGTGAAATCTGATGTTTTTGCCGGAAAAAATATTGTGCTCAATATTTTTCCCAGTATCGACACCGGAGTTTGCTCCACGTCTGTGCGGGAGTTTAATAAGCGTATTGCTGCTTCGCCCAATGCCATAGTGTTGTGTATTTCAAAAGATTTGCCGTTTGCCATGAGGCGATTTTGCGGGGCGGAGGGCATCGACAAAGCCATCACCCTTTCCGATTTTCGCAACCGCGGTTTCGCAACCAGTTATGGCGTGGAGTTGATTGATGGAGGGTTCAAAGGGTTGTTCGCCCGTGCCGTGGTGGTGATTGATCCTTCGGGAAAAGTTAAGCACACTGAGTTGGTTCCCAACATTGACCATGAACCGGATTACGAGAGCGCGTTGAAGGCTTTATAATCTCCTTTTGAAAATCGCAAATAGATTGGCAGATTTGGTAAAAGCCACTGCTATGAATCGTTTTTTACTTGCCCTCGTGCTGTTATCGGCACAGGCACAATCGCAACAGAAAGAATTCTACATCACCGCCAGCCGTGTTTTCGATGGTGAAACCGTCCATGAAAATTGGGCCGTTATAGTAAAAGGCAACACCATCACCGCCATCGGCCCAAAAGATCAACTGAAAATTCCGGCCGGGGCAACCATTATCAACAAGCCCAACTCAACCTTGTTGCCGGGTTTGATTGAGGGTCATTCGCATTTGTTGCTGTATCCTTACAACATAACAGATTGGGACACTCAGGTCTTGAAAGAAACCGACAGCTACCGTACTGCCCGTGCCACCGTTCATGCAAAAAATACGTTGCTGGCCGGCTTCACCACAGCCAGAGATTTAGGAACGGAAGGGGCGGGCTATTCGGATGTCGCTTTGAAGCGCGCGATCAACGAGGGAATAATTATTGGCCCTAGACTTTTAGTGGCTGGCCGGGCGATTGTCTCTACCGGATCATACGGCCCGAAAGGTTATGACACCGACATGAACATTATGCTGGGCGCTGAGCCTGCCGATGGAAATGATTTAATTCGAGTAGTGCGCGACCAGATTGGCAAAGGCGCTGACTTCATAAAAATTTATGCGGACTACCGCTGGGGGATGAACGGAGAAGATAAGCCTTCCTTCACGCTGGACGAACTCAAACTCATCAACGAAGTAACCCGCAGCAGCGGGCGCGTGATGGTTTGTCATGCGAAATCAAAAGAAGCTATTACACGAGCTGTGTTGGCCGGAGCCGAAACCATAGAGCATGGGGACTTCATTGACCTTGAAACCGGTAAGCTGATGAAGGAGCACAACGTAACTTACATTCCTACCATTGCGGCCGTAGATGTGATCTCACAGTATCGCGGATGGGTGAAGGGTAAAAGTCCGGAGCCGGAGCGCGTCACCATCAAGAAAAAAAGTTTTAAGGAAGCGATTGAATCCGGAGTGGCCATTGGCATGGGTGGAGATGTGGGGGTATTTCCGCACGGCGAGAATGTTTTGGAAATGGAGTTGATGGTGGAGTACGGAATGAAGCCGATGGAAGTTCTCAAGGCCGCTACGAGTGTAAACTCAAAAGCATTTCATCTCGAAAAGCAAGTGGGCTTCATCAAACCGGGCATGACAGCCGACCTGGTAATTGTTACAGGCGATCCATCCAACAATATTTCCGACTTGCGCAAAGTGCAATGGGTGATGAAAGATGGAGTGGTGTATAGAGATGAAAAATGATAAAAGGGCACCACTAATAATCGCGAAGGAATACCAATAGAACGCTCCGAAGGAGTCCTTCGGACTGATGACGCTGATTTTTATGATTGATTGTTAGGTAAGTGGACTTACGCAAAGTCAAGTTCAAGTTGAGTACTCTTTTTGAGTTCTTCTATTTTCTTGAAGGCGGCTTTGAGTGCTTCCAATTGAATGCATGT
>JAYUHI010000449.1:0-18959 GCA_043767095.1 Bacteroidota bacterium | reverse complement strand
GGCCAGTTGTTGTGATGCAGTTTCAGTTCACCCGAAATAATATTGTTGTCCAGCCTGTGCTGATCAATAAAGTTGTCGCTCACGCCTTTCATGGTTACTACCATTTCAGCGTCACCTTTCGGATCTTGGTAATGCTGATCCGCTTCTTCGTCTAACCCCTCTGCTTCCGGCATTGCATCGGGCTGGCGGTAGCGAACATACACATAGTCTTCAATTACTTCGGTGAGGATGTCAACCCCGCTGACTGATTTGATTTTGACCCGAAGACTATCGGTACATTCAAAAGATTTTCCTTTAGTCGCCTCAATTTTTATGGGAGGATCAAAAGCGGTGTAAAGAGACCTGAGCAATTCTTCCAGCCCATTGAAAACGGACAGCACTATGATGAGGGCAGCGGTGGCAAAGGCCACGCCCAGCATGGACAACACGGAAATAAAATTGATAAAATTTTTCTTGCGCTTGCTCAGAAAGTAACGTCTCGCGATGAAGAACGAAAGGTTCACCGATTTATTCCGTTTTGCCTGCCTGCCGGTCTGGTGGAATGTTCAGACTTTTGATAAGCGCATCCATTTTCAAGGCGTTCTCCTCCACCTCATCCAGGTAAAAGATCAATTCAGGAACAATGCGCGCCTGATTCCGGATTTTATCCCCAAGCGCTTTCCGTATTTCTTTTTTGTGCTGATCGAGCCTTTCCAAAATAGCCTCTTTGTTTTTGGCCAGCATCATGCTGATATAAACTTTCGCGATGCCCAGGTCGGGGCTCATGCGCACATCGGCAATGGAAATGAAGGCGTTATCAATTATGCCACGCTTGTCGCGTTGAAAAATCTCGCTTAGTTCTTTCAAAATCAACTTACCATATTTTTGCTGCCGCACGGTACTGCTCATGGGGTTAAATATAGTTAATGGTCCTGATACTTCTGGATAGTTAACAGGTACCAGGCGCATAAAAAGATGTTGAATTAATCAGCTTAAATAATCCTACTTTGTCATATTACTCCACTAACCCTGACAGGGTTCTGAAAACCCTGTCAGGGTTCGATAAAAAACTATAGTTTTCATCATGTGACAAAGTAAAGATAGGCTGCCAGCAAAATCTCCGGTCATGCATTTGAATCTTGAATTTTAAATTTTGAATATTGTCTGCCTCACACTTGAATTTGATTTGATCTCATGCTTCGATTTTTCCGGTTCAACGACCCTTACCGTTTGTTAGTTGTTTTCCTGGTGGTGATGCTGCTGGGAATAAAAGCCGAGGGTGAATTTCCATCCATCACCATACCTGAATTAAAAGGTATTTTGGTTGGTGAAATGATGGCCGATGGCAAACGGCTTTATAGCGAGGTCTGGGACTCTACCCCGCCCGTCACTGCCTTTACTCAATATATCCTCGATGTCTGTTTTGATCGGGCCATGCTGCCCCGGCACATGCTGAGTTGGGTCATCATTTTTTTTCAGGCTTCATTTTTTGGCCTTGTGCTGATCAACAACCGGGCGTTTAATGAAAGTACTTATTTGCCATCGCTGTTATTCGGGGTACTCTGTTTTTTTTCCTTTGATACTGTTTCATTCACCAGAGAAATTATCGGGTCGAGCCTGTTACTGCTGGCCATTAACAATTTGCTCAAAGAAATTGAATTCAAGAAACAGCGCGATGAAACCATCCATAACCTGGGCTTTTATCTTGGGCTCGCCTCACTCAGTGTTTTTTCCCATCTCTTATTTTTTTTCGGAACGGCATTATTGCTCATTCTCTTCACCCGCGTGGAGGGCAGGCGCTTTGTCCTGTTTGTGTTCGGCTTTTTGCTCCCTCATTTATTGTTGAACACCTGGTATTATTGGAATGAGGAGTTGGATCTGTTGTGGAGTAACTTCTATTTAGCCAACCTGGATTTTAACACACTGTCACTCATTAGCATTCAAAGCCTTTTGTTATTGGGTGTGATACCCGGTATTTATTTTCTGTTTTCTCTGATCATGATGCAGCGCGATGCCCGGCTCACCAATTATCAATCGCAGATTTTACAAGTTATGTTGCTTTGGCTCTTGTTTGGTGTGATGGAAGTTTATTTCACCCGCATTCGCACGCCACAAGCGTTGATAGTTTGCGTACCTCCCCTGGCTTATCTTATTGGTCATTTTTTTTTACTGATCAGACGAAAATGGATTGCCGAAAGTATGCTTTGGATAATCCTGGTTGGAACGGTTACCATGAGTAGTTTGGCTGTCAGAAATTTAATTCCCTCCATTCGTTATTCTGACCTTTTCCTTCAGCCGGTTGCCGGAACCGAACTGAATGGAAAAAAAATATTTGTTCTCGATAATTCACTCTCCGCTTACTTGAGCAATAAACCATCAGGCTTTTTCCTGGAGTGGAGTTTATTTCGAATGGTGTTTGAAGAGCCAGGTTATTATCAGCATGTTTTGGCCGTAGCAAAAGCTTTTGAAAAAGATCCACCTGAAATAATCCTGGATCCAAATAATTTGATGCCAGGAGTATTAAAGTATCTTCCAGACCTTCAGGCCCGGTACAGAAGAGAGGGCGAACGATATGTCCGAATCAATTAAGGGCATCTCTAAAAACCTTAGGTAATCGTCATTGCGAGGGAGGAACGACCGAAGCAATCCGGGTTTCAAGACAACTGGTGCAGATTGTTTCGCTCTGCTCGCAATGACGGTTCGGTTTTTAGAGATGCCCTTAATAGGCTTGCTCCAGAATCTACATTTTCCGAAAGGTTTTTAGAAAGTCTGATTCTCATCGACCAAAAAAATATTGACCGAAGGCATAAAGGCCAAGACCCAGCAGGGTAACGCCAGGCACTAACTTTACCCAACTGTTTTGACTGGCGTATCCGGATAATCTCTTGGCAAGCAAAATGAAAATGGCCAGGAGCAACAGCACCCCCACCGAAGTTCCCAAAACGTAACTGTGCAACCGCCACGTAGTTGATAATTCAATCCAGCCTTGGGCCTTTAAATATGCGGTAACGCCAATCCAAAATGGCAGGGCCAATGGATTGAGAATGCTTAGGATGATCCCCCGTCTAAAACCGCTTGCCTGGAACCTTTCCGTTAACCGGGATGGTTTCCGGGCTGAAATGATATTCCCAATTCCAATGATGGTCATCACGATAGCGGTAATCAATTGGAAATTCTCTATGACCACCGGATTGGAGGTGATCCAATATTCAAATTGAATGGCCAGCCAGGTATATGGATATTCAATGATGGTTACAGCCAGCGCAAACCGCCAGGCAATTTTTGTTTTACCATCAAGGCCCAGTTGGAGGACGGAAAGGTTGAGTGTGCCGGGCGGAACAGACCCCAGAAAACTGAAGAAGGTGCCCACTAAAAAAACCCATAGCATTTCGCTCATGATTTTCCAAGGATAGCTGTTACGCGCCTGTAATTCTTTAATCCCTCCGAAAAAGAAAGATAAGGAATACCGCGCTTGTGATTTTCCTTGCTGATTTGGTACATCGTGTTCCAGTGTTTGGATAAAACACCAAGAGCCTTCCATAAAGAAAATCCGGGTTGATAAATATGGGCGGGTTCAGACCCGCAGCCATTCAATTCCATAACCTTTACATTCCCGTTCTCCAGGTCGTTCAACGAAGCACATCGCAAATCAAATCGTCCGAAATAAAAACCGTTTATCTTTTTGCTTAGCTCATCGAAGGAGGCATTAAGCCGGGTGGTAATTAGACTATTGCCATTCATAAATTTCGTGCCCAGGCAATGATTTCCGATGGAGTTCAATTCAACCATTTCACCCAACGGTATTATGCGCCTCCAGTCTTCCTGGAAAATTTTTTTTAATCGTTCGGATTGAAGTATTGCCCGTTCATTCTGTAGCACGAGTTGCTCCAGCGTGTCCTTTCCATTTCCGGTTGCCCGTAGCATTTCTTTCGAGTTGATGGAAATTACTTTTCCTGTTTCTTCGCCCGGGTGCCGCACATAAAATACTCCGAACTCCAGTGGCATATCCAAAAATTCCTGGATAATGAAATCGGTATTGATTGTGCGCAGATATTGGCTTGCCTGATGGTCATGCTCAATTTTGCTAACCTTCCATCCTCGTTCACCCAGATCGGGTTTGAAAATGACCGGGTATGAAAGCCCTAAAGCACTAATGGCTGATTTAATATTTTCCAATGTTGCAGGCAGTTTTATAAATGCAGTCTTCGACCGGACATCTGGTGGAAGTAAATTCAAAACTTCAAATTTTGATTCGCCCATCATGCCCCCTGTAAATATCCCAGGGTTCGAAGCCGAGAAGAAAAATAATGATCTTGCCTTCAGAGACAGCCAGAGCCAGTACAGAAAAAAGGGTGTTTGTAAAACAGCAAAGGGCCAATATTCCCAGTGCGTTAATGTGATAATGAAATTGGATCGATAAATCCGTTCAAGAAAAGTCATCCCTTCACCGGCAAGGTATCAACGGCCTCGCGGTAGCGCACTGTGGAAACCGCCACCCCAAAGTGGTCGGCAAGCTTAACATAAGGGGCAACCTCGCGCACGCCTATTTTCATAATGGCCATGTGATGAATGGTGTGCTCAATATTGTAAGTAAGCTCACGGAAATAATTGGTGGAGATGGTGATGGAATCCTCGCAGTGCCGGTCATACCCTACTTCCAAACTCAGCTCTTTATCTTCTGGTTGCGCGGAAATAAAATTACGGATCCGGTCAATGGTGGCAAGGGCAATAAACTTATCGGTTTCAATTAATTTATCGTGATCGCGCTTGTCGTAATTGATGATGCCTTGTTCAAATCCTTTTTCCAAACAAAGAAAAAACTCAAGGGTGTGACGCAGGTGCTGCCCAATGGTTGACTGACTGAGTGTGGGTGATGGCTTACTGAAATCCTCCGGCCGGATTTGCTGAACCGTGTTTTCCAGTTGATTCAAAATATGGGAACAGGCTGTGGACAGATGCATCAGGCAAATATCTTTAAAAGGAAAGAAAATCCGAATACCTAATTGAGGGTTATGGAATTATTTTTTTCCAGTTTTGATCGGCCCTGGCCTTGAGCGACTTTTCATTTTTATTCCAATCTTCCAGTGTGTTATTGCCCCAGAAGTTATAAAACAGGAAGAGTTTGCCGTCTATGATTTTAAACGTTTCAGGATCGATTTTTACTTTTTCACCCGTGTCGCCCATGGCAAAAGCACACCAGCCTCCATAGGCGGGCTCGTATTTATCAGGGGTTGATTTAAATCTATTGAGATTGGTCTGGTTAGAAAAAAAGTATGTAACCCCTTTGTACGTCTGACTGAATTTTTCATCACCCTCCGCTGGCTTTTTATCAAAATAACTCACAGGATCATAGCCTTCGAGGCCGATATTCTTTTTGATGTTAAAATTCTTTTTGCGGACGTCTTCCGATTGGGCAAATACACCTGTGCCAGCGAACAGGGCTAAAATAACCAGCAGCTTTTTCATGATCTGGGGGATTTAGAATTCAATAAACGGGAAATATGCCTACCTGGTTTGTAATAAATATTGCCAATCAAGTATTCTTTGGGTTAATCGGGGATTATGTCCATCACAACTCTCCACACCAACTCAGGTTCATACCCTTTGCCAATCACAAACCGGGCAACCTTGTCGCGTTTTTTGAAAAGATTGGTTTCTTCAACTAACCCGCTTTTTTTCTTAATGAGTTGCACAAGCGTTTGGCGGTAGTCGCTATCATCAATTTCATTTAACCCGGTTTGAATGCATCGTTTGCTGATGCCCCGATGCTTGAGCTCATTCTCAATTTTATTCCTGCCCCAGTGTTTCATTCGAAACTTACCCCCGGCAAATGCTTTGGCAAACCGTTCTTCATTTAGAAAACCTGACGTGATGAGTTGGGTTAGAATATCCTCCACATCGGTTTGGTGAAGCCCGTAAGAATAAAGTTTGTCGCGCACTTCCTGGTGGCTGCGCTCCTGGTAGGCACAGTATTTCTGTATGTTGATTAATGCCTGTGAGGGAGTTAATATTTTCTTGCGGGTTTGCAACATTCAGGATGAACACCCTGCTTCAAAGGGCAACGCCAAACTATTTTATCAATCCTTTATTCTTCAAAATACTTAAAACAAATTTTCGTTCGTTATCGGAATTGAAAATTCTAAATGGCCATTGGATGAGCTGAGCCTTGTTCACAAAGAGCAGGAAATAATCCTTTTCAATTCTCGCGCGCTTAATCTGATCCCACTTCATGGGCATGCCTTCGCGGGGGTTGATCTTCATTAAGATTTGCTGACTGGTGATTTCGTAGGAGAGCCTTTCGAACAGGGTCTTACCTTGTTCAAGCTGGGTCACACCAAAAAACTGAACCCACCAGAACAATACAAAAAGTCCATAAGCCAGTACCCCGCTAAAAATCCACCACCAACTGGGAACCAAAAAATAACAAGCGCAAATGGCAACTGCAATAGGGGCAGCCCACCATTGTTGCACCAAGACGGCTTTAAGCGCCATTTTGATATAGGTTTTCTTTTCCAGCCGGAAATTCTTGGTGGTAATCTTCATATTAATCCCTTGTTAAGGGGAGGCAAAAATAAGCGGTTGGGGGAAATTATTGTGGAAAACTTAATCGGGTTGTTTTAGATTCTCTTCTACGCTAATTTTATTGTTCGAACAACAAGAAAATGAGTGCAGTTAAATCGGTCGATAAAGACATTAATCTTTACTGGAAATTACTTAATCCGTTGCAAAAAAAAACCGTTTTGACAGTAGTTAAAACCTTTGCTAAGGAAAAAAGGGACTGGTGGAATGAACTGACAGAATCTCAGCAATTGGCCATTGATGAATCAATCACTGAAATGAAGGCTGGCAAATTAACACCACATAGCGAGGTAATGAAAAAGTACAAGAAATGGCTGAAGGTGTAGTGGAAGTATTGTGGACAGACCGGGCTAAACTCACTTTCAATTCTATCGTGGATTATTTGCATGATAAGTGGACCCATAAAGAAGTTGAAAATTTCATTGGGCGTACAAGCCACTTTATTTCCACTATAATGAAATATCCTGAGATGTGTAGAGCCTCCCGGAAACGCCCGAATATCCGAATCGGAATCATTACCAGGCACACTCAAATAGTCTATCATTTTAAGCCCAGGAAAAAACAGATTGTTATTCTTTACTTCTGGGGCACCCAGCAAGACCCAAGCAGATTTAAGTATTAAAATTTAAAAACCACTTACAACCTTCCCGCCCCATTGTTCTTACTTTTTAAATCGTTCACGAAGCGCTTGAACAATTCCTCTTTGTCTTTCTCGCACACCACCAGCACATCGTCAAACCAACCGACCAGATAGCCATTGAGGCCTTGCACAATCATGAGTTTATCTTTTGGCCCTTTAATGTATGTGTTGCGGGTATCATAGGTGAGGGCATCGGCCTGGATGTAGTTGTTACTTTCGTCCCGGGCGGAAGCTTCATGCAAGGAGGCCCAGGTGCCCAGATCGGACCATTGGAACTGGCACAGCCAAACATAAACATTAGCGGCTTTTTCCATCACCCCAAAATCAATCGATATGCTCCGGCACTGGGCATAAGCAGATTCCACCGCTTTGGCTTCTTCGGGTGTTCCAAATTGTGCAGCGGCCTCGATAAAGTTTTCGGCCAGTTCGGGTGTGTGTTTTTCCAGGGCCGCCAGAATGGCTTTTACATTCCAGATAAAAATGCCTGCGTTCCACACGAAGTCACCGCTATCCACAAATTTCTTCGCTAAGCTAAGCTCCGGTTTTTCCGTAAAGGTCTTTACCTTTTTTAAAGCATTTTTTGAATCCATGTATTGAATATACCCGTAGCCTGTTTCCGGCCGGGTAGGTTTAATGCCGAGGGTAATCAGCATGTCGTTGCCTTTGGCCTGTTCTGCCGATTTCAAGATGGTGTTCTGGAATTCCTTTTCGTTTTGAATGAGATGATCGGAAGGACTAACCACTATCACCGCATCCGGATTCATTTTATAAATTTTCTGACAGGCGTATGCAATGCAGGGGGCTGTGTTCTTTCGCATGGGCTCACCCAGAATCTGCCTATCCTCCAGCATCGGCAATTGCTCTTTCGCATGGGCGCGGTGCTCGGCATTGGTAACCACCAGAAAATTTTCTTTCTGGCAAATGGGAAGATACCGGTCGATGGTTGCTTGAAGAAGTGTTTTGCCTGTGCCCAACACATCCAAAAATTGCTTGGGCTTTGCCATGCGGCTGTAGGGCCAGAACCTTACCCCCACTCCTCCAGCCATTAATACAACGTAAAGATTTTTGTTCATCAACTGATTATTAGACAATTCCTTCTTTCAATAAATCGTGCAGGTGAACAAACCCAGCCACGCGAGGGCCATCCATGGCCACCAACTGGCTGATACTATTTTGCTGCATCATATTTAAGGCGGTTACGGCCAACTCCGACTTTTCAATTGTTTTAGGATGATGCGTCATGATGTCTTCCGCTTTTATTTTCGAGATATCGGTTTGCTTTTGGAGCATTCGCCTTAAGTCGCCATCGGTGATTATGCCAAGCAAATTATCCTGATCGTCAACTACGGCAGTTGCCCCTAATCTTTTCGATGAGATTTCAAGGATAACATCTCGGAGAGGCGTTTGAATAGACACGCGTGGAACCTGGTTCCCTGCCAACAAATCATCCACTGTAAGGTACAACTGCTTGCCCAGCGCCCCACCAGGGTGATATTGGGCAAAATCGTTACTGCTGAAGTTGCGAAGTTCCAACAGACAGATCGCCAGGGCATCGCCCAGGGCAAGATGAGCTGTTGTGCTGGTGGTTGGCGCCAGGTTATTCGGGCAAGCCTCTTCACCAATGGTGGCATTCAAAACAAAATCAGCATGTTGCGCCAGGTATGAATGGGTGTTGCTCACCAGGGCTACCAGGCGGGCGCCCCTGCGCTTTAGCAGTGGAACTAAGGCTTTGATTTCCGGTGTATTCCCGCTTTTTGAAATTCCAATAATAATATCATCGGCCAGCACCATGCCTAAGTCCCCGTGAATGGCATCGGCCGCATGCATGAATAAAGCCGGTGTTCCGGTAGAATTAAGCGTGGCCACGATTTTATTGGCAATAATGGCACTCTTGCCAACACCGGTGACCACAACCCTTCCTTTTGACTTAAATATTTCGCGCACACACGCCTCAAAATCCCCATCTATGTAATTCGTCAGGTTTTCAACTGCTTTCGCCTCATTTAATAGTGCCCGTGTGGCGATACTCTTAATATTTTTTTCTATATTCAATGTCGTAAGAACAGATGCCCAAGAAGATGGGCAAAGATAATATTTAAAGTATATCAGGATTCATTCACATGGTAGCCACAGCAGAGAAAGACACGTTAAAAACCCAACTCAAGGAAATTTTCGGATATGATTCCTTCCGGGGAAACCAGGAAATTGTCATCAAGAATATTTTATCGAAGAAAAATACATTTGTAATCATGCCCACCGGTGCGGGCAAATCGCTCTGTTACCAGCTTCCCGCCATGGTTCAGGAGGGATTGGCCATTGTGATCTCTCCCCTGATCGCGTTAATGAAAAACCAGGTTGATTCTTTAAACGCTTATGGCATCCATGCCCGTTTTTTGAATAGCACCCTTTCCAAAGGTGAAACCACTAAACTAAAAAAAGATTGCCAGGCGGGTACGGTTAAGTTGCTATATGTGGCGCCTGAGTCGCTCAACAAAGAAGAAAACATTGCCTTCCTTCAAAAAGTGAATGTGGCCTTTGTGGCCATCGATGAGGCGCATTGCATTTCAGAATGGGGGCACGATTTCCGTCCTGAATACCGAAAGATAAAATCCATGATCGGCCAATTAGGCACCATGCCTGTAATTGCCCTAACGGCAACGGCCACGCCAAAAGTGCAACTGGATATTCAGAAGAACCTTCAAATGGAAGAGGCCGATGTTTTCATTTCTTCCTTCAACCGGAAGAACCTTTACTACGAAGTGCGGCCCAAGAAGGAAACGAAAAAACAACTCATCCGATTTCTCAAAGAGCACAAAGGCAAATCGGGGATTATCTATTGCCTGAGCCGCAAAAAAGTAGAGGAGATTGCCCAATTCATTAACGTGAACGGATTCAAAGCGGCTCCGTACCATGCCGGGCTTGACCCTGATGTGCGGGTGAAAAACCAGGACGACTTCCTGAATGAGGAGGTGGATATTATAGTAGCCACCATAGCTTTTGGGATGGGGATTGATAAACCCGATGTCCGGTTTGTGGTACACTATGACGTGCCTAAATCACTGGAAGGATACTACCAGGAAACAGGCCGCGGAGGGCGTGATGGTCTGGAGGGCGTCTGTTTGATGTTCTATAGTCACAACGATTTGAGCAAACTGGAAAAATTCAACAAAGACAAATCCGTTCAGGAGCGGGAAAACGCGCGGATTCTTTTACAGGAAATGGAATTCTATTCCGAATCGCCTGTATGCAGAAGACGACAACTGCTCCACTACTTTGGTGAGGAATATAAGCAAGCCAATTGCGGCATGTGCGACAATTGTGTACATCCCCGTGAGCGTTTTGACGGCATGGAGTATGTGCGGATTTTCCTGGAGGGTGTTAAACAAACCACCGAGCGCTTTGGCCTAAACCATATTGCGAATGTGGTGCGCGGAGTGGAAGATGAATACGTGAAAAGTTACGGCCATTTCGATTTGCCTATCTATGGCCAGGGCAGTGATGAGGAGAATGATTTTTGGAAATCGGTGGGGCGTCAAACGCTCATCTATCAATACCTCGAAAAAGACATTGATAATATTGGTGTGCTGAAACTTTCTGAGAAAGGAAAAAAATTCCTGGTTAAACCACACCCGATTGAACTGGCCCGCGACCATGACTTCACCACCAACATCGATGATGAAGAGGTGTCGTCAGACAGATCTCCTGCCCCTTCTAAATCATACGATAGCAAACTGTTTGAAATGCTTAAGTCGCTTCGGAAGCGGATGGCCAAAGAACGCGATTTGCCCCCTTACGTAATTTTCCAGGACCCATCTCTGGAAGAGATGGCAACCATCTATCCCACCACCAATGATGAATTAGCTTCGGTTAACGGAGTGGGCATGGGCAAAGTGAATAAGTTCGGAAAAGAGTTTCTGGAAGTCATTCAAAAATATGTTGACGAAAATGAGATTGAAACGGCAAACGATATTGTAGTAAAGACTTCCGTAAACAGATCGAAAACCAAGATTTTTATCATTCAGCAAATTGACCGCAAGATTGACCTGGAAGAAATTGCCGAATCGAAGTCGATGATCTTTGCCGATTTGCTTACCGAAATTGAAAACATTTGTTTTAGCGGCACCAAACTTAACCTCGATTACTATATTAACCAGGTGCTGGATAATGAAAAGCAGGAAACCATCTACGAATATTTTCTCAACTCTGAAAGCGACAGCCTGGAAGACGCGATGGCTGATGATGGAGTTGCCGATTTTTCGGAAGAAGATGTGCGGCTCATGCGCATTAAATTCCTGAGCGAGTACGCCAACTAAGTTATTCATTGAGTAGTGTATTCAAGAGGGTTAGATATTTTTTTCTACCTTGAACCAGCATTTAACCCGTATGAAACACCTCGCCTTTCTCAGTTTGTTGGTAATTCCAATTGCATTGCCTGCCCAAATCCCACACGACTCCCTGTGGGCTCCGATGCGATATTTCATTGGCGCATGGAAAGGCGTAGGCGAAGGTGAAATGGGGATTGGTCAGTATGAGCGCAACTATCAATGGGCTTTGAACGGCAATTTCATCCAGGTTCGTAACAAAGTGGCTTATGCCCCGCAGGAAAAAAATCCGCAGGGCGAAATTCACGAGGACATCGGGTACATCAATTACAATAACCTGGAGAAGAAGTTCATGCTTCGCCAATTTCATGTGGAAGGTTTTGTAAACGAATATAAGTTGGAGTCTATTTCGCCTGACGGTAAAACTTTTGTGTTTCTGTCTTTTGAAATTGAGAGCATCCCCGCTGGGTGGCGCGCCCGTGAAACCTACCAGATTCTAAATGATGATGAATATACTGAAACGTTTGAACTGGCTGCACCCGGAAAAGACTTCACCCTCTATTCCAAAGCCACAATGAAAAGACGGAAGCCGCGTTATACCGGTTAATCTTTTTAAACTATGCGCTGGCGTAATCTTCTATTCACTCTCCTGCTTTTCCATATTTCCTGCCATACCGATGATCCAACGGCTTCTATTTTAGAAACCCCCGACTGGACAGATATTACTCATGGTAAAGTTGCCACACCCGATTACGAAACTGTATTTCCGCATCAATCCGTAAATCGGATTGACATCACCATCGAAGCCAAGGACTGGCAAACAATGCAAGCCGACCTTGAATCGAAATATGGAGGCAACACACCACCTGGCACGTTTTCTTTCGAAGAGCCGGTGTTCGTGCCTTGCACTTTTAACTTCAATGGAAAAGATTGGTACAAAGTGGGCATCCGCTATAAAGGCAACTCAACACTGAAAACCAGTTATAAAAACGGCATCAAAAAACTTCCGTTGAAATTTGATTTCGATGAGTTTGAAAACACGTATCCGGAAATTAAAAACCAACGGTTCTACGGATTCAAACAATTGGCATTCTCCAATGGCTTTGATGATAAATCGTTGATCAGGGAAAAGGTAGTGGCGGATATTTTCCGGAAAGCCGGGGTGCGTGCCCCACAAACTGCTTTTTACCGGGTGTATATAAATTTTGGTGCAGGTTCATTGTATTTCGGGCTTTATACAGCCGTGGAAGTGGTGGATGATACAATGATTGAAAATCAGTTCACCAGTAAAAGTGGAAACCTGTACAAGCCTGATGGGCAAGGTGCATCGTTTACTTTTAATTCTTTTAATCAGGCTCATTTTGAAAAATGCAGTAATGAAGAAACAGATTGGAGCGACATCATCAACCTCTTTTCAGTTTTGCATTCCAGCATCCGGACTTCGGATCCAACAACATGGCGCGCTAACCTTGAAAATATTTTTTATGTCAATGGATTTTTGAAATGGCTGGCCATAAACACGGTTATGCAAAACTGGGATACGTATGGCAAAATGACCCACAACTATTACCTCTATTCAGACCCGGCCAACGGAAGCCGCTTCACCTGGATTCCGTGGGATAACAACGAAGCATTAGCGCCCGGGAAAATGGGAGGGGCTTTGTCTTTACCGCTCTCGGAAGTAAGCAGTGGCTGGCCCTTGATACGGTATGTGATGGACCAGCAGGCGTATGTTGATCAATATAAAATTTACATGGATGAATTTATCAATGGAACTTTTGAACCTTCCGCAATGCAAACAGAATATCTGCGTCTTTACAATTTGATTAAGCCATTTGCCGTTGGTACCGATGGCGAGAAAGTGCCTTACACATTTCTCAATTCCTCCTCAGAATTTGAAACAGGTTTTCAAACATTGAATTCGCATGTCACTTCACGGCACACAGCAGCAGATGATTTTTTAAATTGATATTGATAGTCTGAACTTGCCTTTCGGAAGACAGGCTTGTTCAAGCCTATTGACTCCAATCAGTAGGCGTCCTATCCCACCGGTGACCTTTCAATTTTAATCGCACCGATTCTTCCAGATTCTTTCCATCACTGGCAGCCATGTTGGCCTCCACATTTTTCATTTTGCGCATGCCCGGAATAATGGTGTGTACATCGGGATTGCAAAGAATAAAACGCAAAGCCATTTCAGGCATGGTCATTCCGGAAGGGATCATGGGCCTCAGGGCTTCAGCACGTTCAACGCTGGGGTTCAGGTTTTCGGGAACGAAGTAGCTGGAGCGCCAATCGTTTTTTGGAAATACTGTTTCTTTCGTCAGGGTACCCGTGAGCGTACCTTCATCAAACGGAACACGGGCAATGATGCCAATGTCTAGTTTCCGGCAAAGGGGAAATAACTTGTCTTCCGGATTTTGATCGAAAATATTGTAGATCACCTGCACGGCATCAATCAAACCGGTCTCTAAAGCTTTCATCACATTCGCAGGTTCCCATCTGTTAACGCTAATGCCAAAGTGCTTAACCTTGCCTTCTCTTTTCAATTTTTCAATTCCGTTTCGCCAGCCATCATCTTTTGTCCAACTGTCATCCCACACATGAAATTGCTGAAGGTCGATACAATCCACATTCAGGTTTTTCAAACTTCGTTCGGTGTAATCAACCACATGGGCCATGGGATAACAATCCTCTGCTTTATACTCTGGCCGGGCCGGCCATTTAAAATTTTTAGCGGGGATTTTGGTAGCCACATAAAGTTTTTTTGATCGATGGCGCTTCAGCAACAATCCGAGAATTTGCTCACTCTTGCCGGCACCGTATGCCCAGGCAGTATCAAAAAAGTTGCAGCCCAATTCCACAGAGCGGTCCAGGGCTTGCTCCATTTCTTCCTCATCTGTGCCGGTCCATCCGGCCAGGCCCCACATGCCGTAGCCCATTTCACTCACTTGCCAGTTGGTGCGTCCAAATCGTCTGTATTTCATAACCTTGACTTTTTCATTTGCTGTTCACAATTTTAATATATTTGACGGATAACCTATAATTCGAGGATAACATCCGGGATTCTTTAAAAGAAATCTTGCTCATGAAGTAGTTCACTTTTCATTCTTAAACAATGATCATACATGAATAAATACCTCGTCATTATAAATATAAGGACATTTAATGTAGTTGCTATTTACATGGGGGCAACTTTCGCAGCCCTTTATTTCGACCTTCGTTTTAGTTACGATCTGACCCTGATCAGTTTAGCCATTATTTTCCCGCTGGTCTTCACCATCCGCGCGGCCTTCCGCAGACGAGATAAAGCGCTTGAATACCTGAGCCGCATGAAAGCAGGCCTGATGACAGTTTACTATTGTTTTCAGAACTCCGGCAAGATCACTAATGAACAAAAAAATGAAATCAAAGATGTACTGGTTGAAGTGCCCAAAACGGTGAATGGCTACCTGTTGCAATCTGGAAATGAAGAAAGGGTCACTGCTATACTCAAGCAAGCCTTTGACTTCATTCAACTGCACCGCGAAAATTTAGGGGGCGGATTTTCGTTGAAAGTCTTTCGCTTCATGAAAGACGTTCACCAGGGTATTGAAAACCTGAAGGCCGTAAACAAACACCGCACGCCTATTAGCCTGCGAGCCTATTGCCTCGCTTTCATTTATATTTTCCCATTCATTTATATCCCCTCTTTTTTGCACAAGATCGACACCGATACTCCTATATATATTCTATATGTGCTCATGGCCATCAAGGGTTTTATCCTCATCTCGCTATACAATGTGCAGGATCATATGGAACATCCTTTTGATCAAAATGGATTGGATGATATCCGCCTTAAGGATTTTGAGCTGGACTTGTAGGTTGTGCATCCAATACATTCGAACAGACATCGTAAGCCCTGCTACGAAGGACGTGAATCTGCTTCATAAAGTCCGGCCAAAAGAAATCAAGCATAACCCAATGCCCTGGGACTTTGAAACACCTTCTGTTGGATCAGTTGAAGCTCCATTGTGCCAAAATAGAGATTCTGGCCAGATGCGTTTCTCTAAGGTCACAAAACGTGACCTCAAGATTAAAGTCACAGTAAGCCCAACCGCTTTTTTAGTCAATTGTTTACTTGGATGTCAGACTGCTGTTTGCCTACATTTGACAGTGTAAACCTAACCTGAACCTCCCCTCGTTTACTTCAATATGCCAAACATGAAAACAATAGCGGTAGCTTTTGATCGAGAAAAAGCACTTAATACTATTCTTTACATAGCCAGGCATATAGAGACAGCAGATTTCCATAAGGTGTTCAAGATTCTCTACTTTGCCGAGCAAAAGCATCTTGCCAAGTATGGCTCGACTATAGTGGGCGATGTATTCGTAGCCATGAAGAATGGCCCCGTGCCTTCCAAGATTTATGACATCCTGAAGGCTTTACGCAATGAACTGGCCTTTCAGGTGGATACACAATTCGAAAAAAAATTAATTGAGATTAAGGAAAACCATTACATCCAGCCGGTTGGAGAAGTTGACATGGAAATGCTTTCCGAGTCTGAAGTTGAATGCCTGAATGACTCGATCCAGGAGAATAAGTCCCTGTCTTTTTTATCGTTAGCAGACAAGGCGCACGATGAGGCTTGGAAAAAGGCAGATACAAACGACAACATTTCCATTTTTGAAATTGCCAAAACGGGCGGTGCCGACCCATCCATGATACAGTACATACGAGAGGTGCTGGAAAATCAAAATGCCCTGACTAATGCCTCCGTTGGGTGATAGTTTTCCGGAGGAATACAAGAAACGCTTTGCTGAAAAAAACCTGAAAGTAGGCTCTGTTATCCGGGCGCTAGTTACGGATACCAACCCGCCTAAAACCAAGCGGTTTATACTGATTGGGATTTCTGCCGACAAGTTGGCCGTTGGCACGCTTTACCTGAACACGGAAATCAACCCCAATGTTTTTAGCACACAAGAATTGCGAAAGCTTCACTCGAAATGAAAGCGGCTGGCCGCCCTTATCTTAGCCATGATTCATTTGCTGATTGCAGCAAGGTGTATGAGAAAGATTTTGATGAAATACTGAAAGTATTGGAGAACGATGCCTCAAGTTTATTAGGCGAACTAAGTGCCGATGATTTACGGCTGGTAAGGCAAACCATTAAAACCGCCAGAACTATTTCGGTGCGTGTGAAAAAGAAATACGGTTTGTTTTAACTACCCCTCAAACCGCACACAATCTTCCGTCACAAATTTTTCCTTGCCATTTGACGGCAATCGGTGGTTTGCCCTTTAGCTTCTTCTCTTATCTGGCCGCTAAGAATCCTTAATCGGTCGTGTAAACTAATTTATTACTTTTGCGCCCTTCAAAACCTCAAGGTGGCTCAGGTGTCTGACACCCTGGAGGTGTCTGACCCCTGCAATGACTCTCGAACAAGAAATAGCAAAACGCAGAACCTTTGGAATCATCAGTCACCCCGATGCCGGTAAAACCACGCTCACGGAAAAGCTGCTGCTTTTTGGAGGAGCCATTCAAAAGGCCGGTGCCGTTAAATCTTCCAAAATAAAAGACCATGCCCGAAGCGACTGGATGGAGATCGAAAAGCAACGGGGGATTTCGGTGGCCACTTCCGTGATGGGGTTCAACTATCAGGATATTAAAATCAATTTACTCGACACGCCTGGTCACCAGGATTTTGCTGAGGACACTTACCGGACGCTCACTGCTGTGGATAGTGTGATCATGGTGATTGATTGTGTGAAAGGTGTGGAAACGCAAACGGAAAAATTGATGGAGGTGTGCCGCATGCGCAATACACCTGTTCTGTGTTTCATCAACAAACTCGATCGTGAGGGCCGAGACCCGTTTGAGTTGCTCGATGAAATTGAAGAGAAGTTAAGCATTAAAGTGCGACCACTCAGTTGGCCGATCAACATGGGCAAAGGATTCAGAGGCGTGTATAGTTTGTATGAAAAGAGCATTCACCTGTTTACGTCAAGCAAAACCACCATTTCGGAGGGCATTGAGATTTCAGATATCCACAGTTCACAATTGGATTCATTAGTAGGCGAAAACAATGCAGCCCAATTGCGAGCCGATGTTGAGTTGATTGATGGCGTATATCCGGAATTTAATGTTGTCGATTATCTGACGGGAAAAGTGGCCCCTGTTTTTTTTGGAAGCGCGGTCAACAATTTCGGGGTGAAAGAATTGCTGGATACGTTTATCCGCATTGCCCCCACTCCGGTTCCGCGCGAAACAACCGTGCGTGCCATTGCTCCTGATGAAAAGAAATTCACCGGATTTGTTTTTAAAATACACGCCAACATGGATCCCAAGCACCGCAATCGTATTGCGTTTGTTCGAGTGTGCTCCGGCCGGTTCGAGCGGGGCAGCAACTACTATCATGTGCGCAACGATAAAAGCATCCGGTTCTCCAATGCCACTGCCTTCATGGCGCAAGACCGGGAGACTGTTGATGAAGCCTGGCCTGGCGATATTGTCGGGATTTATGATACAGGCAATTTAAAAATTGGCGACACGCTTACGGAAGGCGAGAAATTAATTTACACGGGCATCCCCAGTTTCTCACCTGAAATTTTTAAGGAAGTGGTGAACAAAGACGCCATGAAATCTAAACAACTTGAAAAGGGCCTGTTGCAATTGATGGAAGAAGGGGTTGCCCAGTTGTTCACCTATGAATTAGGAAAGAAAAAAGTAGTAGGGGTAGTTGGCGCCCTTCAGTTTGAGGTGATCCAGTTCCGCTTGAAAAACGAATACACTGCAACAGCCGAATTCGTTCCCCAGAAAATTTACAAAGCCTGCTGGCTAAGCAGTTCAAACGAAAAGAAACTAAATGAATTTATAGAATCGAAACAGCGGCACATTGCCCGCGACAAAGACGGCAAGCTGGTATTTATGGCCGAATCAAAAGCGTGGCTGCAAATGGTGCAGGAAAATTTTCCTGAAATTAATTTTCACTTTACCTCCGAGTTTAAAGATTGATCACTTTTCGGAATCTTCATCGGTGCCAATCCTGGCCTTTAATTCATCGATCTTAGCTTTAGCTTCTTTCTTTCCCTTGGCCAGCGATTTTTCATATAAAGCAAGAGCCTCCCTGTACGTTTCCTTGCGCTTGTGTGGGGCCAGCTTCGTTCTTTTTGCAGCTTCTTCCATCGCTCCGGCTTGAGCAAAAAGCGCTTCCGCTTCTGAAATAACCATTCGCTTCACCAAATCTTTGATGCGATATTCCAGCAACATCAGCTCCGTACGTTTTACTTCGAGCCTGGATTCAACATCATCCAACTGAACACCTTTCAGTTTAACTTCATTATTCAGATCAGAATTTTCCTCTATCAGGCCAAGCTCTTCATTTCTAAGTCTAAGTTCATCTTTCAACGCGTCAATAATAATCAAGTAAGACTCTGAGTTTATGTTGGTCTCGATCATG